>NZ_JBDJAW010000032.1 GCF_039649665.1 Microbispora sp. ZYX-F-249
TCCAGCTCCGTGGCGAGAACTTTCCTCGTTCCATGGGCCGGTAGTGGCTGTGATTGTCGGCCTACTATCCTGGCTCAATCTCCAAGCACTCCTCCGAGTCCAAGTTGACCATCGGTGGGAGGGGGTGCAGAACGGCGCCAGAGTCGTGGCCGGTCATGCAGGCCTGCTGCCGGAGCAAGAGTGAAGGACCCCGTGAGCCAGGCGGCGAGTTGAGCCCGGTCGATCAGTATCAGATCTGTGCCGGACGCACACTGGGTGGCGGGAGCAGTGAAGCGTGCAGTCGTGACAAGGACACCTCGGTGACCCGGGTAGGCGTGTAAAGCACCGAGCAGGTTGCGTACTTCGGGAGCACCGACAGAGTTGCTCCATCTCTTGCACTGGATGACGAATCTATGTCCGGAGGGAGCGACTCCGATGACGTCTACGCCTCCGTCACCGCTGCCTCCGACCCGGTGGACCTTGCGGAAGCCCTCGCGCACGAGCAGGGCCTCGACCAGGATTTCAAACTGACTGCCGGACATTCGGTCGACCTGTTCGAGACGGGCGTTCTCCCGAATCCACTCCTGCCGTCTCGCCTCGAGTGCTCGATAGCGAAGCACCAGCGCTCCGGTTACAGCAGCGACAAGCACGATCGTGACTCCAAGCGCCAGCAACCAGTTGGCGGCGATGACGTCGATAAGCCACCGGAGAGCCAGGATGACGACAGCTAAGGCAACCAACCAGAGGAACCAGCCTCCGTCGCCCCCCTTGCCCTTACCTCGTCGTCGTTTGGCTGGGGTACGTCGCGGCATGGCGAGCCTCCGGGGAGAGGAGAGGAAGTTACCCCTACTCTCTCAAAGGGGACTGACATTTCCCCGGTATCCAGCAATCTCTGTGGCCTGGGTAGCAATGGGTGATACAAGTGCCCATTGAGACCACAGACGGCCTTACAGCGATGACCGCTCTATTCCCTCAATGCCGAATCGAGCGGTTTCATCAGGTCAGGGCCATTCACGGGGGTGCGACATCGCTGGATTCCAATTACGTAAACCACCGGAGACACCCTCGCGGAAGCTCAAGTCGCGTGAAGCCGTGGCTATGTCCGCCTATTGTCGACTGGCAGCTCGACGCCGAGGAGCTTGAGCAGTTCGGCGGTTGGGACGAGGTAGGCGACGCCGACGCGGATGATGCGGCAGGGGAACTCGCCCTGCTTGGCCAGCTCGTACGCCTTGGTCCGCCCGAGCCCGAGAGCCCGCGCGGCGGTGAGCAGGTCGACCGTGGCAGGCAGTTGCTGCAGCTCGGCCAGGGTGAGGCCTTTCATTTCTTCTCCATCAAGCTTGCCGGTCGAGTGAACCCGACCACGTCAGGACGAGCGGAATAGGACGCGTAACGCACGACGTCTCCGGTGTGCGGCGCGTGGATCATCTGGCCGGGAGTGACGACGATCCCGACATGCCCAGGCCCGCCGGCTCCCGAGTGCATGAAGACCAGGTCGCCTGGCTGCTCCTGGCCGCGAGCAACAGCGGGGCCCTGGCGCCACTGGTCGGCGGCGACGCGCGGCAGCAGGATCCCGACGTACTGATAGGCGCGCATGCTCAGCCCGGAGCAGTCGAACGCGCCAGGCCCCTCAGCTCCCCACGCGTACGGCTTGCCAAGCTGCATCCGCGCGTAAGCGAGGACACGGCCGGCCACGGCACTCGGCGCCGCAGGCAGCGCGCACAGCTCCTCCCCCACGCCAGCCGAGCCCGAAGAGTAACCGCGAGCGAAGTCGAGGACCCGGCGGACGTACCAGTCGGCGTGGTTGTAGCGCCAGATGGCCCGGTACATGTCCGCCGGCGCTCCGCTCGCCTTCAGGTACTTCGCCGCCGACGGGATAGCGTCGGCCGGGTCGTAGACGTCGGTCCGCCCGTCGCCGTTCCCGTCTACGCCGTACACCGCCCAGGTCGAACCGAGGAACTGCATGGGCCCCATCGCGCCGGCGTGGTTCGCACCGTCCCGGATACCGACGCCGGTACCGCGCCCGTGGTCGCTTTCGGCCTTGCCGATACCCGCGAGCACCTGCCAAGGGATGCCGTACCTCTGCCCAGCCTGCTGATACAGCTGCAGGTAGTCCGGTGGGATGTCACCGTCCTGTCCCTGACCGCAGCCGGCGGAGCCGCTCATGGCGGTGAACGCCAGGATCAGCCCGAGCGGTATCGCGATGAGCAGTCCGGCGGCCGCCACGAGCAGCCGCACGGTCATCGAGACCGACCGGTGTCACAACTCCCGCGCAGCTCGGTCCCGAGCCTGCTGCGTCGCCAGCCGTCCGGCGCCTGGCCTGCTCTCCTCATTCCCACTGCCCCCCGCTATCGGATGGGGCTGTCGCAGCACGTCGAGGACCGCGTTCCACGAGTAGCGGTAGTCCTTGCCGGTCCGCAGCGCCGGGATCTGGCCTGCGCCGGCCATGCGGCGGACGGTCTGCGCCGACAGCCCGAGCTTGGCGGCCAGTTCTTTGGTGGTCAGCACGTCCGGGTCACGGCCAAGCGGATCGGTCATCGTCACTCCTCGTGGTCGGCGGTCACCGTTCAGTGTCCCCCACGCGACTGCGACAGCACGTCTTGTGAATACCTGAAGACGGATGCAGCCGTTTGAGACTGCTTGCGCTCTGGAATACCCACGGAGCGTGACAGTCACGCTACCGATTGCGACAATCCATCGACCCCATGTCAGCAAAGGGAGGGCAATCCATGCTGGTCAGCGCAGTTGCCGACATGCTTCAGGCGGGGCTGGTGCCGAATCCGGCACCGGTCGCACCGCCGGGCCTGGAAGGACCGATCACGACCATCCTCGGCTGGGGCAAGTGGGGCGTCATCGTCGCGGGCGTCGCCGGCCTGCTGATCTGCGGCGCGCAGATGGCGATCGGCCGCAAGAACCGCTCCTCCTTCGCCGCCGACGGCGCCTCCGGCATCCCCTGGGTGCTCGGCGGGCTCAGCCTGGCCGCGACCGCCTCCGGCATCGTGGGGATGTTTCTCCGGTGAAGGCACCCGTCCTCGTCCTGGTGCTGCTGACGGCGTGCGCCTGCGGCACATCGACAACTCCGGCTTCCCCGGCCCGCCAGGCGCGCATCACCTGGCAGGACTTCCATGGAGTACGGCTGCCGCTGTCGGATCTCGACGGCCCGCGCGTGCTCGACTACGACCGTGCCAAGGGCTTCTCCCACACCCGGGAGGGTGCGCTGCTCGCGGCGCTGCACATCGGTGTACGGGCGAACTCGCGGTGGGGCCCGACCGTGTTCGAGCCCACCATCACCGAGCAGGTGGTCGGTCCGGACGCAGGTCGTCTCCTGGAGCAGACGCGGACCACATACGAGGAGAGCAGGCAGGAAGCCGGGCTCCCCCAAGGCAGTCCACTCGGGAAGGCCTACGTGGACGAGGAGGCCTACCGCTGGGAGTCCTACGCCACCGACGCCGCCACCGTCGACATCGTCAGCGCCGGCCCGGACCCACGTGGCACCACCGTCCGAGCCACCACCCGCATCCAGGTCGTCTGGCGCGACGGCGACTGGCGCGTGGTCGCACCGCTGGACGGCGACTGGGGCAACGCTGCTACGGAGCTCAAGTCCCTCGACGGCTACACCCGCTTCGAGGAGTGACCGGTCATGCCGTGCGAGAGCCTGCTGTCTCCAAGCTGTTCGGTGACCGAGTACGTCGTCGGCAAGGTCGCCGCCGGGGCCGCCAACGGAGTCCTGGGTGAGATGGCCAAGGCCATCCAGGACGGCGTGGCGTGGGTGGTCGGCAACAGCATCTCCTGGTGGGTCAGGGTGCCCTCACCCGACCTGGCCACCGAATCAGCCGTGGACCGTTTGCGCGAGTGGACGTTGCCGATCGCGATCGCGGTCGCCGTGCTCGGCGTGCTCAGCGCGGGCGGCAAGATGGCGCTGACCCGGAAGGGCAGCCCGCTGGTCGACGTCGGCTCCGGCCTGGTCGTCATCGCGGCGACCTCGACCATCGGCGTGCTAACCGCTTCGATGCTCGTCAAAGCCGGCGACGCCTGGTCCACCTGGGTCCTCGACACCGTCTCGCACCACGACTTCGGTCGGCGCCTCACGAAAATCCTGGCTCTGACCGGCGCGGCACCCGGTGTGGTGATCGTGCTCGGGATCGTCGCCATCTTGATCGGCGTGGTGCAGGCCGTGCTCATGCTGTTCCGCGAGGCGGCCCTGGTCGTCCTCGCCGGCCTTCTCCCCCTGGCCGCCGCCGGGTCGATGACCGTGATGACCAAGCCATGGTTCCGCAAGGTGACCGGCTGGATGCTCGCCCTGATCTTCTACAAGCCCGCCGTCGCCGCCGTGTTCGCTACGACGTTCACCATGGTCGGCGAAGGCAAGGACGTGCGGACCATCCTCATGGGGTTCGCGATGATGCTCCTGTCGCTGATCGCCATGCCAGTGCTGATGAAGTTCTTCACCTGGACGACGGGCTCGCTGGCAACCGCCGGTGGAGGCGGCGGCATCCTCGGCGCGAGCGTCGCCGGAGCCGTCGCCCTCAGCTCCTTCCGCAACTCGTCTTCGTCCTCCTCCCCCACAGGCGCGAGCAGCCACGCCGATTACTTGTCATCCCAGCTCGGGGGCACACGAGTGGCAACTGGCGCCCCTTCATCGTCTGGGACGACGACCGCGGGATCGACGGCGGCAGGAGCAGGAGCCAAAGCGGCGGGACCGGCCGCCGCTGCGGCGGCGACCGCGGTGAGTGGCGTGGCATCCGGTGTGAAGACCGCGGCGAACTCCGTGCGAGAGGACCACCAGCGATGACGGACATCCGTACCTATGGAGGCTGGCGCCGGCGGCGCGGTCTCGGCCTGCTCGGCCTGGGCACGACCGGGACGTTCGTCGCGTTGGGTGCGCTCACCGCGCTGGTCCTCACCGTGTCCGTGGACCTTCGTGCCGCGCTCTATACCGGTCCGCCCGCTGCCCTGGCCGGAGCGCTGGTGCTGATCCGGGTCAGCGGCGTTCCCATCGCCCACCTCATCACGCGTCGGATCCGCTGGTCGTACGGCAAGGCCCGTGGTCACACCCGCTACCGCGCCGGAGTCGTCGTCGCGCACCCCCGCGCCTTTCAGCTCCCCGGGGTTCTGGCCGCGACTCGGCTGATGTCAGCCGAGGACGCCTTCGGTCGGCCGTACGGCATCGTGTGGGACCGCCGCGCCGGGCTGTTCACCGCGACGCTGAAGGTGTCGCCGGCCTCGACCTGGCTGGCGGAACGGTCGGACGCAGACACCTGGGTGGCCAACTGGGGTGCATGGCTGGCCTCGCTCGGGCACATGCCGGCCGTCCGCTGGGTCACGGTCACCGTCGACACCGCCCCCGAGCCCGGCTCCGCCCTCGCCGACACCGTCGGCCGCGCGCTGTCCTCCACGGCTCCCGAGGCGGCGGCCCTGCTCATGCGGCAACTGGTCAGTACGGCACCGCGTACGGCGGCCCGCGTGAACACCTACGTGAGCGTGACATTCGACCCGGCCCGCTCCCCTGCCGGACAGGGCGACATGAGCACGGCGATCGGTGAGCTCGGCCGCACCACCGAGGCGCTGGCCTCCGCACTCGGCTCGTGTGGCGTCACCGTCACCGGCCGGGCGACCGCAGCCGAGCTGGCCGGAATCGTCCGCGCCGCCTACGATCCCGCCGCCAGCGCCGACACCGCCCGCGCCGATGACCTGACGTGGGCGGACGCGGGTCCGATCGGCGCCGAAGAGCACCCCGATCACTACCGGCACGACAGCGGCATCAGCGTGAGCTGGGCCTGGCACGAGGCACCACGGCAGAACGTCCCCGCCGACGTGCTCAGCCGCCTGGTCGCTCCGGGTCCATATCCGAAGCGGGTCAGCCTGCAGTACCGCCCGTTGCCCGCCGCCGAGGCCACGCGGGTGCTTGAGGACGAGGTCAACGCCGCCGCGTTCCGCGAGCAGTACCGCCGCCGGACCGGGCGGGACGAGACCGCCCGCGACGCCTACGACCAGGCCCGCGCCCGGCAGGCCGCCGCCGAGGAGGCAACCGGGGCCGGGGTCACGCTCGTGACGCTGTACGTCACCACCACGGTCACTCACGAAGAGGACCTGGCCCAGGCCGTCGCCATCACCGAGGCCGCCGCAGAAGCCTCCCGGATCCGGCTTCGCCGGCTGTGGGGCAGCCAGTCCACCGGGTTCGCCACCACCTTGCCCTGCGGCGTCTGCCCGGCCGAGCTGAACAGGAGGTCATGGTGAAGACTCCCGCACGCGGCTGGCGAGAGCCGTACGGCGGATGCGCCGTGCACGTGGAGGCCGGCGCGGAGTTCCAGGCGACCACGGCACAGCTGTGCGGCCTGTTCCCGTTCGTGGCCGGCTCGGGCTCCCCCGCCATCGGCACACCGATCGGCCGCCACCAACTGTTCGGAGAGGTCGTCTGCCTCGACCCGCTGGCCTGGCTGCGCGCCGGGCTGGTCACCAACCCGGGCGTGTTCGTCCTCGGTCAGCCGGGGACCGGCAAGTCGACCCTGGTCAAGCGCCTCATCGTCGGGGCCATCGCGTCCGGCTCGACCGCGCTGATCCTCGGCGACACCAAGCCCGACTACACGATGCTCGTCGAGTACGTCGGCGGGCAGGTCATCCGCGTTGGTCGCGGCCTCGACCGCATCAACCCCCTCGACGCAGGCCCACTCGGCGCCGCCATACGGACCCAGCGCGGCGCCGAAGCCGAGCGTACGCGCTGGGAGCTGCGCGGACGGCGGCTCTCGCTGCTGATGGCGCTGTGCACGCTCATCCGCGAGGCGCCGGTCGGCAACGCCGAAGAGGTCATCCTCGGCCGGGCTATCGATCTGCTCGACGAACGCCTCGCCGCACTGACCGTGCCCGACGTACTCGCCGTACTCGAAGAAGGCCCCGAAGCGCTGCGATCGGCCGCGCGGACCGACCACCCGGAGCGATACCGCGAGCGGGTCAGCAACCTCGTCTTCACCCTCGAACTGCTCTGCACGGGTTCGCTCGCGGGCGTCTTCGACGGGCCTACCACCCGCCCCATCGACCTGACCGCGCCTGCGGTCTCCGTGGACATCTCCCGCGTCGGCGCGGCCGGCGACAAGCTCCTGACCGCCGCCATGCTGTGCACCTGGGCGTACGGCTTCGCCATGGTCGACGGCACCACCGGCCACTCCTATATGGCGGTGATGGACGAGCTGTGGCGGGCGCTGCGCGGGGCGCCGGGCCTGGTCGAGTACGCCGACAGCCTGACCCGGGTCAACCGTGCCAAGGGCATGGCCTCCATCATGATCACTCACTCGCTTGCCGATCTGGAGGCACTGCCCACCGAGGAGGACCGGGCAAAGGCTCGCGGCTTCATCGACCGCAGCGCCATTACCGTGCTGGCCGGGCTGCCTCCGCGTGAGCTGGCCCGCGTCAGTGAGATCACCCGGCTGACCGGGCCGGAGCAGGAGCTGGTCGCCTCCTGGTCGGCACCGGACTCCTGGCAGCCAGGAGCCCGGCACCCGGGGCGCGGCAAGTACCTCATCAAGACCGGCGACCGGCTCGGCATCCCGGTCGAGCTCGCGCTCGTCGGCGTCGAGCACGAGCTCTACGACACCGATCAGGCGGTCCGATGACGAGGGCGGTGGGACCGCGCACCGGGTTCACTCCGCACGGCGCGACCGGAGCATGGGTGGCGCTCTTCGCGGGGTGGGGCGTCGTGGCCCTCTTCGGTCTCATCTGGATTGCGGCCCACGTCGCGGCCAGTCTGTTCGGCGGGCGGGTCCGCGAGTTCGGCACCGACTTCGCGTGGCGTGTGATCGAAGGCCGTACGGCTTCCGCGTGGCCCGGCACCCCGACGCTTGGCGTTGTGGTCGTTGCCGCCGTCCTCGTCACAGCTGCGCTCGCCCTTGTCGTGGCCGGCTGGTGGTTCGTCATCGGTCGGCTGCCCGATCCGGTGGATCCGGTGGCCGCGCTCGCGGACAATCCCGGCCTCGCCACGTTGAAGCCGGAGGCGGCGGGGAAGAAGGCCCGGGAGCTGCGGCCGTCCCTGTCCGGACCGGTGCTGGCCTGCGACATCGGGCTGGCGCTCGGCGACCTGATGCGCAGCGGACCCACGCTGTACGCCTCGTGGGAGGACACGATCGTGGCCTTCATGGCCCCCAGGTCGGGCAAGACGACGTGTCTGAGCATTCCGTATGTGCTCTCGGCTCCCGGACCGGTTATCGCAACGTCGAACAAGTCCGATCTATGGGCGGCCACCGCCACCCTTCGCGCCGCCGAAGGGACGGTGTGGCTGTTCGACCCGCAGCACATCACCTATCAGCCGCAGACCTGGTGGTGGGACCCGCTGCGCGGGCTCTCGACGGTGGAGGACGCTCACCGCCTCGCCGGGCACTTCGTCCTCACCGTCGACGACGGCACCAAGCGTGACCTGTGGGGACCTGCCGCGCAGGACCTGCTGTGCGCGCTGTTCCTGGCCGCCGCGTCCTCCGGCCGCACGATGCGCGATGTCGCCAAATGGCTCGACACGCCTGCCGTACCCACGCCGGTCGAACTGCTGGAGGCCGCAGGCTTCTCCCTGCTCGCCTCGTCGCTGCGCGGCGCACAGAACGGCGCGGTCGAGACGCGCGACGGCATCTACCAGACCGCTCGTACGGCGGCCAAAGCGTTGCGCGACGAGGCGATCATCTCCTGGGTCACGCCGTCGGCCCTGCCGGTCTTCGACCCGAAGGCCTTCGCCGCCGGAACCGACACCCTCTACCTGCTGTCGAAGTCGCGCTCGGCTGCCGCGCCGCTCATCGCCGCACTCACCGACACCGCGATGCGGTCCGCCGAACGCCGGGCCGAACGCATGGGCGGCAGGCTCGACCCACCGATGGTCGTCTCCCTCGACGAGGCGGCCAACATCTGCCGGATCGCGGACCTGCCTGAGCTGTACAGCCACCTCGGCTCGCGCGGCATCGTCCCGGTGACGATCCTCCAGTCGTACGAGCAGGGCGTCACGGTGTGGGGCGAAGCCGGTATGGCCGCGATGTGGGGCGCGGCGACCCGCAAGGTCATTGGCGCGGGCGTCGACTCCCCGCGCCTGGCCCGCGACCTGGCCACGCTCGTCGGCCAGCACGACGTGCCCGTCCGTTCCGTCTCGTACGCCGACGGCCGGGCCTCGGAGCAGATCTCGCTGCGCCGACAGGACATCCTCGAACCCGCCGCCATCCGCGCGCTGCCGCCGGGGACCGCGCTGCTATTGGCCACCGGCGGACGTCCCGCCCTGATCTCACTGCTCCCCTGGTACGAGAGCCGCGACGCCGACCGGATCCAGGCCTGCCGCGACCGGCTCGAACGGCTCATCGCGGAAGGAGCGGCACGATGACCGAACCGGTCTACGAGACCGTCGAAGAATGGGTGACCGAGCGGTTCGTCCCCATGTACCGGCGGACACTCGGCGGCGAGTTCCGCTGGTGCCCCCAGTGGTGGAGGCACGCCGAGGCCATCTCCCGGCTCACGGCGCTGTGGCATGCATGGGAGGCGCTGCGCCTGGAAGCCGGCACCGGCATGGGCGTGTGGTACCGCGACCACCTTGACCACCAACTGCCCATCCTGCTTGGTGCCCGCGGCCCCTTCTACCAGTGCAGCGAGGACGAGCACCTCGAACCCCACCTGGCCAACGTCGAACCCGCCCCACCTGGCTGGTGGGGGTCTTCCACAGAATCCGTTTCGGATGGTCCGGCGGATGAGCCCGAGCTCGACAGTCATGTCTGAATCACTAGGAGGTCTCGTGTCCCTGATCGATGAGCTGTCCAAGGCGCATGCCGAGTTGGAGGCATGGCGCGACGTCGACACCGCTCTGCACGCGTTCCTGGTCGCATCGGAGGCGGCCCGGGCTATGGAGGGCGCGAGCGCCCCAGAGGAGTTTCCGGCATGGGTCTCGGCCGGAAGCGCCGCGTTCGAGGGCGCGTCGGCGCTGAGGTCGGTTCCCGCCACGGCTTACGACATGCCGTTGGTCTTCAAGGACGCCGACGACCGGTCTGCTGTCACAGAAGCCATGGCTGCCCTGGGCGGGCTCCTCCGCGAGGTGATGGCCGAGAGGGCTCTCGATCTGAAGACCCCGGACGCTCGGCTTGCCGCGCTGACCGCCTCACGTTGCGGCACCCGCATTCAGCTTTTCCTGGGCGGGTGAGCGGCCATGGCAACGGTCTTCGGCGACTTCTTGCGTGAGGCGTCCGAGCAGATGAACACCGCCGTCTATTGCGCTGAGCGCTCTATTTCCGGTGTCGCCGCCATCGCGACGATCGAGCCGGCGCGCCGGATGACGACGGTCCTGCTCCGATACTTGAACGATCTCGCGCCCGAACGCACCCCCGCGCACGAGCGGCTGTCCCACCTGTGGGACCGGGTGAACCATCCGCGCGTCCTGCTTCAGGAAGCCGACGTGATCCTGCGCGACCTCGACCGGCAACTCGCCGACCGGAATCGCAACACCGCGCATCCCGTCCCGGTCCATGTCGCCGGCGCCGCGCTCGCCCTCGGCACCGGCCATGACCTGCTGAAGACGCACTACAACCCGCGATCGGACTGGGCGAACGCGATTGAGGACATGGGCGTCCGGCACGCGGTGCTGGACACCGTGGCACGCCAGGCACAGCTCCTCGGCCGAGTCATGAAGGCGGCCCGAGCCGAAGTGCGCAGGGCGGGCCTGGACAGCGTGCGACTCGACCGGTTGGTGACCGCCCTGCAGACCGCGGGCGACATCGCCTTCCGGGTGACGCCGCCGGGAGCCACCGAGACGCTGGCCGCCGTACCCCTCAGGGCGACCCAGCCGCCCTCGGCGCTACCTACGACCGCTTCCGTCGAGCAGCTCTGCGCCGGGATCACCACGAACGCCGAGGGCATACGCACGGCCCAGCCCGAGGCGGGAGGACAGCTGTCGTCCGCGGACTGTCGACGCAACGCCACCGCCGCTGTCGTGGCCCTCCACTGCGCCTACCAGGCCGTCACAATGCTGACCCGGCGGCACACCGAACTGCATCCCGCTCGCGAACTACTTGTCCGCCGCACGCTACGCCTGTCCGCGGAAGGCCTTCACCGTGTGCTCGACCGCTGGCAGGCCGTACGGCACCGTTGGCAGCGGCTCCTGTTCGACCAGCGGCGTCCAGGCCCCGCGGATCACCTTGACCAGATGACCATCCGCATGGGCCGTCTCATCTCGACCAACCCGGAGTGGACTTTCGAGCTGCGGAACCTGCCGACGCTGAAGTCCCCCGCCGAGCTCGCGCCGACAACCGCGGACATGTCGCAGATTCTGCTTTCCATCCGGCACGCCGCAGAAGCCCTCGCCGTACTCGGCCAACGCGATTTGGCTCAGGTCACCGCCCCTGGCCAGATCGAAACAATCCACACGATGTCGAGAACCACCGCTGCCGTGAACGGCCAGGTGGGAGCCTCCGGGGTACGAACTCTTGTGAGCTCATACCGAGACGTCATCGGCTACACGAACGCGGTGCTTGCGGATCTGAATCGAGCCGCTCTCGATACGGCCACTCCTGCGGAGCGTCCGCGCGTCATGGTCGCGCTGTCCATCCTCGACCGCCGCCGAAATCCCGCCCTGGTCTCGGCACTCTTCGACGACACCGTGGTCAACAGAGCGACGGCATCGCAGTACACCTCGAACATTCCGGGCGCTCCCCTCAGCGTGGTAACGGCAGCCTCAAGATCCAATAGGGACGGCGGGCGGCAGGGAAGCAAGCCAGCGAGGTAGTGGCAGGGAGCGACGCCCGCTGCCCCTCCGGGGTCTCAGTCATCGCCGAGATGCGCATCCCAAGGGCGCACTCGCGGGCACTATAGAACTGCCAGCCGGGCGGCGCCGAAGTCAGGACGGGTCCGGCTGCCACCTGTGAGGCGGGCGTAACCCGCGGGCGGGACTGGCCTATCGGAAAGCGTTGAAGCGGTACTCCGTCATCGACATCCTCCTCGTCCACACGTCCAGTTCGCACCATCCGCCACAGAAGCAAATAACCGCTTCAGAGCGACGGTCTATGCCGCCTCATCAGGACGCCGGTCTGTCTGGCTGCCTCCAGCAACAACTGTCCTGAACCACTACGTCCTGAGGTGGCCTCCGAGAAACACCAGAGGTCACCTCGGATCAAGAGGCCTGCTGCCGTAGCATGCGCTCTCGCAATTCGATCGGATCGAAACCGCAGTCAGCGAACACCTGGCGCGCGCGATCGAGAGGCGCCTCGCTCATGTGGATCGCCTTGCCGACGAGGCCGGGAGCGGAGGAAATGTCGGCCGAGGAGAAACGGGATTCAGGGGGTGCGGCATCAACAGGCTCAAACGCCACCGCACTGTCGCCACCCGCTACGACAAACTCGCCGTCCGCTACGAAGCCACGGTCCTCATCGCCGCGATCAACGAATGGCTCTGACCGACTGTGATACAGGCCCTAGGAGCACGGCGCTGAGGATGCCTGCCAGCCCCTTCGACCGGCCGTGATCGGACGCCTCGGCGCCTCCGGCCGCTGGGCCGGGCCGGCGCGGCCGGCCCGTGCCGGCTTCTTCCCGCGCGCTCTGCCCATGTTGCTGGTTCCTCCACGATTGATCATCGAGACCAGAGTAGGCACAGGCCTGAGCCCGCAGCAGCGGTTTGCGGGTATTCACCAGGCGCGCCCGCGACGGCGGCGCCCCGTCACGGAGGGAGCTGGACCTCCTCGTCCTTTTTGCGAAGCACAGAGTCGGACACGGCCGGCCGGGTGTCCAGCGGCGCGTCATCCACCTGGATTCTCGTCATCAGCCGGCGTCCCTCCACGCTGTCGTAGTCCACGTACGTCTTCGTCCCGATCTTCAGCCGGAACACGGTGTCAGCGGTCCGCTCCTCCAGCGCCGCGCCCGTGGCCGGCGCCTCGACCCACACTCCGCGCCCGCCGAAGAACCGTCCCACGGCCGTCAGGGTGGGCTTCGACGTTCCGATATTGCAGCCGATGAAGGAGATCGTCGTCTGGTCCGTGCTCTTCTGCTGCAACGTGCGCAGGTCCAAGCGGAGGTCGGGTGACCGCGCGGCGGCCGCCAGGCTCTGCGGACTCTGCCAGGCATGCTCCTTGCCAGAGTTCAGCGGGAACCAGACCCGGCTCTCCACCGTGCGTCCCTGCCTGTTGGTGAGTTCGAGACCGTGGGTGATGATCACCACCCGGCCGATCGTGTCGTCGGGCCCCAGTTGCCCGGCCAGCTTGGCGACCGCGCCGGGCAGGTCGTCCACCACGATGATGGCCGCGTCGGAGAGGTGGCGCTCCGCATACGACGTCGACAGCTGGGCGATGGTCTCCGCGACCCGGCGTTCCTTCTTGCTGTCGTTGCGCTGCAGGGCGGAGGGCGAGAGCAGGATGGTGAAGTTCTTCTCCTCCAGCCCGATCAGGTCGGTGAATTTGATCGGGTTCGCGCGCACGTACAGATACGGGTTCGAGGCGTCGGGCGTCACGAGGGCGAGCGGGTCGGCGCTGATCCACCGGCCGAGGCGGGGACAGTAGTAGCGCGCCCCGAAATAGTAGAGGCCGGTCTCCTCGTCGAATTCCTTGCCCGCGTAGCGGTAGGTGTCGCCCGCGCCCAGGCTGGTCTCCCCGTACGGGGCGAACTCCTCCTGGCCGGTCGGCCTGCCGTCCTCGCCGGTGGTCACGTTGGTGCTACCCAGATGGTCGCCGTGGTGGAAGGTGATCGACGCATGGCCGGCGGTCGTGGTGACCACGGCGATCCGCCGGCCGGCGTCGACCACGTGGGCGACCGTCCTGTCGGTGCGCTCTTCGAAGACGCCGTCGAGGTATCTGGTCTCGCGTGCCTCGGCGACTTTTCGCACCCGCAGGCCGGCGCTGTCGTAGGCGTAGCTTGTCTGTCCCGCACCCACCATGCGGTCGGCGTGGTCCCAGTCCAGCCGCAGCGTGCCCATCCGGGTCATGTTGCCGCCGGCATCGTGGTCGAACGCGGTGGCGTCCCGCGTGAGCAACAGGTTCGTGCCCGGCCTGTAGGTGTGGACACTGGTCCAGGGCGGATCCAGGCTCGACTCGGCGACGATGTTGGAGACCCGGTCGTAGTCGTAGTGCCGCCGGTAGGAGGCGCCCTCGGCGGAGGTGAGCCGGTAGAGCGCGTCGTAGCTGTGCTCCCTGGTGTTGTTCACGTGTCCCGGGCCGGTCGGCACGTGGTCGATGATGCCGATGACGTTGCCGATCGGGTCGTAGGCGTACTCCAGGTCCTGGATCGTGCCGCCCAGGGCGTCGCGGGTGGTCAGCCGCAGCAGGCGACAGGTGAGCGGTTCGTAGGCGTAGCCGGTGACGACGCCGTTGCCGTAGCGGATCACGGTGCGCTCGCCGCGGGCGTTGTAGTCGACGCCGGCGACGCACACGCGATCGCCGAGGGTAATCCGTTCGAGCAGGCCGGCCTCGTTGTAGGCGTAGCGGGCCACCGAGCCGTCCGGGTAGGCCAGTTCGGTAAGGTTGCCCATAGCGTCGTAGCCTGTGCCGACCGGGTAGCCGGGGCCGGGTTCGAGCAGGTCTTCCTGGCCGCTGTCTGGCCAGTGCGCCGGCAACAGGGCGGCGGGGAGCATCCGCCGGTTCTTCCTGGCAGGCTCGCCATTGAGGTCATAGCTCTCGACGGTGATCTGGCCGGCGCCATCGTAGCTGCGCACCAGCCTGCCGAGCTGGTTGGCCCGGCGCGCCTGCTCGGCGGTGACGCCATCGAGTCGGTCGTAGAGGTGCCACTCGCGCAGCGTGAACGGGCGGCTGGCGCCGTCCCGCGCCCTGACCTGGACCGGTCGGCCGAGCACGTCGTACGAGGTGATCGTCCGCGCTCCCTTGGAGTCCCCGGACTCGGCCACGGAGCCGGCGGCGTCCAGAACCACGATCCGCGTCCCCGCGTCCAGGTGCCGGGTGCGCACCCGGCGGCCGAGCAGGTCGTAGCCATAGCTCAGCACCTGCCTGCCGTACGGGTCGGTGACCGTCAGGAGCCGGTCCAGCGGGTCGTAGGCGTACCGGGTGGGCTGGCCGTCCTCGATCGACTCGGTCAGGCGTCCCCAGACGTCGGCAATCTCGACCTTGGGTGTGTCCAAGTGATCGCCGATCTTGAGGGCGGCCACCTCCGCGTTCGTCCGCTCGACCAGCCTGCCGTCGGCCTCGTAGCGCCGGGCCCCGGTGTCGTTCTCGTCGTGCCTTTCGGTCCGCCACGGGCCGTCGATGACCACCCGGCGGAACGAGCCGTCCGGATTCACCTGGACGGTTGGCCGCCCCAGCGGGTCGTATCCCAGCACGGTCGGCACGCCGGCACCGGTGACCGGCTCGTAGGCGGACGTCGTGCTGAAGAACGGCTCGTACCGCTCCACGAGCCAGCCCTTGTCGTTGTACACCTGCCGCCCGCTCACCGCCCACCGCGCCGGCCCGCCCGGCGCCGCCGGTTCCGCCGTGACCTTGCGCTGCAACGACCGGCCCATGCCGTCGTAGTACTCCAGGCTCCGCACCAGCCGGTCGCCGCCGTGCTCGGCGCGCTGCCACACCGCGGCCGCGATCGGCGAGCCGTCGCGGTCGAAGGCGTGCAGGTCGTAGGCGTACCGGGTGGTGGGCCGGCCCAGCGTGTCCCCCTCCCACCGGCCGCCGGTGAGCGGCTTGCCCTTGACCGCCGTCGCCGTGAGCAGGCCGAGCGGGTCGAACGCGTACTCCGTCAGGTTCCCGTTCGCGTCGCGCACGAGCCGCGGCGCGAGCGCCTGGAGGTCGATCGACTCCACCGAGACCGCGTGACCGGCGGCATCGGTGACCCGGACGGGGAACAGGTGGTGGTCCTCGTCGTAGTCGATCGTCGTCTCGTTGCCCATCGCGTCCAGCACGCCGACGATCAGGCCGAACCGCCGGTCCCAGCGGTTGCGCACGGTACGCGCCCACCAGCCGTCGGCCTCGCGCGCGTAGCCGAGCCCGGCCAGGTCCGCGAGCGCTTCCGGCGGGCGCGGGTGGCCGCCCGACGCCGGGTCGGGGTAGAGCGCCGCGATCGAGGCGTCGGTCAGCACCAGCGATTCAGTACGGGTCAGATTGCCCCGCTCCACCTCGCCGACCGGCAGTCCGACGTAGTCAACTCCGTCGTAGTGGTGCCTCGTGCGGCCCAGCACCTCGGCGTCCACCGTGCAGAACGCCGTCCAGTCCGGCTCCCGCCCGCCGTCCAGATAGTCCCGCAGGATCGCGCGGTCCGCGGCCGACGGCAGACGGATCAGCGTCTCGGCCGGGCGGTCCTTGACGTGGCCGCCCGGCGAATCGGCGTAGGCGGTGTCGGTGACGACGACCAGCGGGTCCGCGGCGTCGCCCACCCTGATCTGGCGTGTCACGTTGCCGTGATCGTCGTGCTCGAAGATCAGGCGGGTCACCCTGGCGGTGTCGGAGCGCTCGGTCTGGCGGGTCACGCTCTCGCCCTGCACCGGGACGTGCACATCTGGCGCGACCGTCCGCACCTGATAGCGGTGCTCGGTGATCACATAGGGACGGTCGGGGGCGCCGAGCTCGGCCAGCTCTGTCCGCAGCACCGCGCCCCACAGCGCGCGCGCCTCGGCCGGCCGCCCGGAGCCGCGGCCGACGTGGTACCAGGTCCTGGTCATCGTGGGCGGCGAGAAGTGGCGTCCGGCCTCGCGCGGGACCCCGTCCGCTGCCGCTTGCGGGCCGGGTCTCGGGTGCTCCTCGAACGTCTCGCTGTCGGTCTGGTCGACCCGCGCGAACCCGCGGAACTCGCGCTCGCGCCCGTCCCAGTGGCCGTCGCGGTAGCGGTAGGCGATCGTCCGCCTCCCGCCAGACAGCCGGTCCACCGTCTTTACGCGCGCCACGACCTGCACGGGGAACGGCAGCCGCGTCGCCCACGCCCACCCCGCTGCCAGGTCCGCGCAGAAGTACGCTGTGGACGGCGCGTACTCGATCCTGGTCGTGGCCCCCACATGGCCGTCGACCACGTTCAGCAGGTACGGCTTGGTCCCCTCAGTGAAATCCAGATACCGGTAGCCGCCGCCCTGCCGATCCGCGGTCCAGAGCAACCCGGCGGTGCCGGTCCCCTTCATGTCCGCGGTCCTGATCACGTCGATGTCACGCACGGCCGGCGTCCCGCGGACCACCTGGCGCTCGCTCCACCCGTTGCCGCTCTGGTTGATCCAGTAGCGCACCTCGTCGAAGCCGACGTAGATGAGGTCGGCGTAGCCGTCGCCGTCGATGTCGGCCAGGAACAGGCGCGCGGGGTCGTAGTCGCGCGGCAGTTCGGGAGACCCCCGCATGGTGATGCGCCGGCCCCATCGTCCGTAACCGAGGTTGGGCCAGTACTCGACGCGCCGGTCGTGGATGGTGACGAGGTCCTGGAGGTCTCCGCTCATGGCCGCCAGCCGCACGCGCCGGTCCGGGGCAGAGAGCACGACGTCGGTGAAGTCCGGCAGCGGGCCGCGGGCGACGTGGGTCACCTCCTCGGCCCAGCCGTCGGCGCCCCGGTTGTAGGCGACAACCATGTGGTGGCCGCCGGTGTCCAGGGCGTCCACCCGGCCGTCGCCGTCCATGTCGACGAGCGCCACTGCGGGGTCGGTCAGGTCGATGGCCGGGGCGCGGCGGGGGCGGACCATCGTCGCCCAGCGGGCCTCGAACTCCGTGGGGAAGTAACCGTTGAGCGGGCCCTTGGTGACGAGCAGGTCGGCCGAGCCGGTCCCGTCCATGTCGGCGAACCGGACGCCGTCGTCGGCCAGCGTGATTCCCGCTGGGGCGTCGGTCATCGGGCGCGGCCGGGCGAACCGGCATTCGCCGAGGTTGCGCCAGTAGCGCACGCCCTCGGCGGAGGTGTGCACCACGTCGGGCAGCCCGCCGCCGTGCAGATCGACCAGTTCGTACTCCTCATGGTCGAGAGCCCGGTCCGGCCCGTCCCCGCCGTCCGCGCTGAACGTCTCGAAGCTGGCGTGTCCCGGCCGGAAGGCGGTGTAACCGAACGTCAGCGGCGGCATGGACCGGGTCAGCACCCGGCCCCGCGAGTCCGTCCGGTGACCGGTCATCGTGATCCCGGCCAGCAGTGAGACCAGGTTGAGCGGCATGTCGTCCGTCACATACCGCAGGCGGTAGGAGCGGATCAGAACGTCGTCTGCCTTGATCAGGATCTGCTCGCAGCGCCGCGTCGTCCTGATCTCGAATCCGCTGCGATAGGTGGAGAACGGGTCGGGGCGCTCGCCGTACTCGAACTCGACGGAGTAGCGCGCGTAGCGGATCGCGACCAGGTAGAGCTGGTTGTCCTCGCGCCGGTAGGCGTAGCCGACGTGGTTGCCGTTGGGATCGCGGGTCTCGCTCAGCAGCCACGCGAACACCTCGTCCGGGCGGTCGCCGTTGCGGATCCGGCAGGTGTCGTCGGTGCCGTACAGGCTGGTCAGGCCGTTCCTGGCGGTCACCTCCCAGTGATCGCCGATCTGGAGGATCCGGGCGAACAGCCCGTCGACGCGCGGCCGGTAGCGGCGGCCCCGCGGCTCGTCGCCCACGTGGACCAGGGTCTCCGCACCCGACAGCAGGTACTCGTCGGTACCGCGGTAGCGCGGGATGCCCTTGGCCGTCCGCAGGCTGATCGCCGCGGTGTTCAGGCTCCAGCCCAAGCCGAAGGGGCCGTT
Source organism: Microbispora sp. ZYX-F-249 (assembly GCF_039649665.1). Lineage (NCBI taxonomy): Bacteria > Bacillati > Actinomycetota > Actinomycetes > Streptosporangiales > Streptosporangiaceae > Microbispora > Microbispora maris. The sequence goes on from NZ_JBDJAW010000032.1 coordinate 18,574, forward strand.
CGGCTCGCCCGTGCCGTACGTCAGGGCGAGCCTCGGCTGGAAGCCGCCGCGGCCGGCGGGGAAGGTGATCGGGACGCTGAAGCGTCCCGTGCCCTTCTGCGCGTCGGCTTGGAAGGTCTCGCCGATTCCCCGGACGGCGCCGCCCCCTCGGGGCAGCGGAAGCACCTGCTCGGCCACACCGGATCCGGCCACGCCCGCTCTCCTCTCAGCTGAACGTGTGGCGCAGCGATGCGTCGTAGCTGAAGGCGAGCGTCACGTTGCGCAGTGGGCCCGTCTCCAGCAGGTACTGGCCGGGAACGGGCTGGGCGTCCAGGAACAAGCCGGGGTAGTCGGCCGGCAGGATCGGCTTGCCGCTGAGCTTGGCCCCGCCGTTCTTCAACCGGATCATCCACCACCCGAACGGGCGGAGGTCGCCGAGCGCCGTGCGTTGCTCGGTCACCGCGCCCCCGGCGTCGCGCCGGTGGGTGAACGCGCCGAACGGCAGGGGGCCGTGGCCGGCCGGGGCAGGAGAGCCCGCCAGCTGCGACTTATAGTCCGCGTCGGCCAGATAGGCGACCTGCTCGCCGTACGGCGCGAACTCGAGCTCCACCGGGGCTGTCACGGCGGCGGTGTGCGCGAAGTCCACGGTCAGCCGGCGCAGCCCGGTCAGGTCGAGAGCGGGCGGGAAGTCCTCCGTCCCGACCTCGAACCGCAGCTCGTACGGCCGCTCGTCCCCCCCGAACACCGGATTGTGGAAGTGGTACCAGGCGTCCGGCTGACGGTGGCGCAGGCTCACCAGGGTCGTCTCCGCCGTGCTGCCCATGCCAGCCACGACCTGCCGCCGGTAGCCAGCGTCGGCCAGCGCGGTGTATCTGATGGTCAGGAACACATCGGAGAGCGTGTCGAAGTCGAACGTCCGCGACAGCTCCAACGTCCACGCCGTGTCCACCCCGCCGCCCTCGAACGGGAGCAGCATCGGATCATCCAGCCGCAGCTCGAACAGCCCAGTGCCGCTCACGGGCACGCTCACGGAGATCGACTCGGGGAACCGGTGGACGGTTCGCGGCTCGGTGAACGGCGGGCCGGTCATCACCCGCGAGACGCCCGTGTTGGACAGAGTAGCCCTGATCCCCTCGACCGGTGAGGTGAGCGCGGCCACCGTCAAGCTCACGCTCTTGACCAGCCGCAGGTAATGGCCAGGGAAATCACGGTCGAACCAGGCCATCGGCGTCGCGAATGTGATCACACCGTCGCGGCGCAGGCTCTCGAACTCGATCGGGGCCGAGCGGGCCAGTGAGATGGTCTTGGTCAGCTCCTGCCTGCGCTGTTCGGTGGTCAGCCGGTGCTGGTCGAGCCGGGTGATGTCGCCGAGCAGCCGCTCCGCCGACAGCAGGTCGCGCTTCCCCCTGTTGCCGTAGAACGGAGCGATGATCGTGATGGACTCCTGGCGCTCGAACTCCAGCGCCCGCTGCGCCATCCTGGCCAGCGCCGTCGCGTGGTCCAGGTGCTGCCGGTAGGAGCCGGCCAGCACCCGCGCCATCCAGTCGTACAGCTCGCGGCCGGTGAACTTCTCGTTGAGGAAGTTCAGCCCCTGCGTCGCGAACTGCTCCTCAAGCCGGCCGATCCGGTACTGCTGGTCGGCCACGCCCAGGTTGTCGCCGGCGACGAGGATGCCTTCGGCGGCCAGTCTGTGGTCGTACTCCGCCTGGCGGCGAGCCTGCCGCCACTCCTGCTCGCGCCGCTCGTAGGCGGCCACAGTGCCGTACTCGGTGGCGATCGCCGCGTCGGAGGCGGCGCGTTGAGAGAAGGGTGAGGAGGCGTTCAGCGAGAGCCAGTCCGCCCAGGCAAATGCGGCGGCCGTGTCGTAACCCGAGGTGGCGGAGTGCTCGTAGTAGACCTGCCGCTGCTCGAAGAGGTTCCACCCGGCGTTCAGCAGCGCTGCGTAGTAAAACTGCTGGTCGGCCGCCTTATCGCGTTGGCGTACGGCCAGCTCCCGCTCGCGGACGGCGGTCTGGAGCTGGAGGGCGCGCAGGCGCAGGGCCGCCTGCGCCGCCTGGAGATCCTGCTTGGCCTTGAGCATGGTGTAGCGTGCCTCGTCGCCCCGCTCGAAGGAAGCGAGCAACTGGGCCTGGAGCTGCTGGGCGACCGACACGTAATAGCGGGCCCGCTCGATGAGATGGCTGAAGCGGTACAACGGCGGCGGCGCGGTCGGCAGGACGTCCTCCGACAGCTCTCTGCGGACACCGGCGATGTTCCGGCCGGTGCGGATCTTGTCCAGGTTGCTCAGGGCTCGCCAGCGCAGCGCGCTCGCCGCGGGATTCGGCGGAACGCAGAACCCGAAGCCGAGCCGGCGCGCCGCCGCGACGGCCAGCTCGGCCGCGCCGGACACCCGCGCGATCGGCGCGGCCGACTCGGCCCGCGCCTGGGAGAGCGTACGGGACGGACGGGCGCGAGCCAGGATCCGCCGCGACACCGCCAGGACGTCGGCGTAGGCGCTCTCGAACGGCACGTCACGGTGGAGCGCGTCGCGTAAGTCGTCGAAGTCGGGCGGTTCTGGCACGACGCCGTCGGCGCGCAGCCCGGCGAGCACCGGCCGCAGCCGCCGCAGCTCCGGCGCGGCGAACGCGGCCAGGATCTCCGACTCCAGCGCCCGCCAGGCGCGCTCGCGGGCGTCCTCGGGCGGCAGCTCGCCCGCCGCCAGCACGTCGCCAGCCAGTTCGTACAGCTCCCTGGCCCGGCTGACCGACTCGCCGGTGTCCTGCGCGAACTCCGCGTCGGCCCAGGCCAGCAGGTTCTCCACGTACTGGTACACCGCGTGTCGTAGGTACGCGCCGTCGCGCGTGGCCGCCACCGCAAAGGGCGAGAACGGGTCACGCAACCACTCCTCCGTGCGCCGAGACTCGTCGCCCGGCTCGGTCAGGCCAACCCAGACCAGCCTCGGCACGTTCCGCCCCGGGACCGACGCGAACGCGCCCGCGTACGGGTAGAACACGGTGTGCAGCCAGGCGGCGGCGTCCTCGTGCCAGCCCGCCTCGGCCAGCGCCCGCGCGCCGGCGAGCGGCAGCCAGAAGTACCACTCGTCCAGCACGGCGCGCACCGGCTCGGCCACCGCCGTGTACTGCGCGGCCTGGAAGCTTCTGAAGTCCTCCAGCGCGAACCCCTGAGGTTGGTCAAGCGGGTGGTCGAGCAGGAAACGCGCGGGCGGGCCCGCGAGCAGCGGCGCCGTCGCGTCCCGATAGGCGTGCGCGGCCGCGCGGACCGACTCCGAGGTAACGGCCGCTGTGCTCACCGTGCTGAGGAACTCGCCGAACGGCCCGCCGGCGGACGGCCGCAGGCCGGGCAGCAGGAAGCTCTCGGGGTACAGGAACACGCTCTGTGCCGCGTGCCACTGCTCGTAACCGCGCAGCCAGCGCGAGCGCTCAGCGAAGTCGTCGCCGAGCATGTTGGTGAGCAGCGGATTCTCCCTGCCGAGCTGGAAGGCCATGAGGAAGGACTGCAGCGACTCGATCGCGTCCCGGACGCGGGTCGTGCTCACGCATGGATCGGCCGACAGATCGATGTGCAGGAAGTCGCCCAGTTGGTCGGCGTCGGCGACCGGAAGGGTCGGGTCGGGGTGGGCCTCAAGATGGCGCAGCGCGTACCTGATCAGGTTCGCGCGGACCGCGGGAAACAGGAAGCCCCTGACCCTCCTCACCGCCGCCGAGGCCCGCTCGGCGGCCTCGCGGAAGCCGGCCGCCCGCTCGGGGTCCGCCGGGTCGAGCCCGTACGTCGCCAGCGCGGCGACCTGCCGTTCCAGCCAGTCCACGGCGGCGAGGCCGGGCCGCCAGTTCCGGTTCACGATGCCGAGACCAGCCTTGAACTCGGGTTCGGTCAGGTGCAGCGGGCCGAGCAGCGCGCCGAGCGGGGCGAGGTCGGCGGGCGAGTCGCCGGGCAGTGGGTACGCCTTGGTGATCGCCTTGTCCAGGTCGGCGCGGGAGATCCCCAACTCGGCCAGGTAGGCGTCCAGCAGGTCGGAGAGCACGTGCGGGAACGGGTACAGCCACCGACCGCGCTGATCGGCGGTGTCGAAGAAGCCATAGATCGTGGCGCGGTCGTACCCGGGGAACGGCGGCCTGGTCACCAGCCTCTCCAGCACCTCGACCGCAATCTCCACCTGTGGCACGACGGCGTCGGGGCACCCGATGACCAGATCGCCGAAGGGGCGCGCGAACCGCTGCTCGATTTCCTCCAGGCTATGGAAGCCGACCGTGTCGGTGAATGCGTCCAGAAGCAGGTCGAGCAGATCGGACAGGTAGGCGGCGGGGCCCGTGGCCGACTCGCAGCCGTCACATGCCTCGTGACCAGGCGCGTCCTCCGCGCCGGCCGGGAACCACGCGCTGCCCCTGTTGACCGGGGCCCGCCCCAGCGCCGCCTCCACCCGCGCGGCCACGCCAGCGGGATCCGAGTCTTCCGGACCGGCTTCGTCCAGTGTCCTGCGGCTCATCTGCGGCTCCGATCGGCCATACGTGAGTTCCCCCACGCTAACCCAGAAACCGCGAATCGCCCCGTGAACGATGGTGTCCCGCTCGGAAATACGGTTTCGCGCTCTGTTGCTACGCGATCAGAGCGGCGGCTGTGACCATCGCAAGGTTGAAGGGTGCCAATACTCCGTCTGCGGTTGTGAACTGCGGATATGTCCGGGGCTTCTTGGTCGAAGCAGTGGCCGGTGTCGGGTCACGGTGGACACGCCAGGCACGAGTACTTCCACGGCCTGCATGACCGGTGCCTCCACCGACAACCGATATCGGCCGGCCCGCTGGTGAAGTCCTCGGACGGCCCAGTTCGGTCCAAGTACACCCATCCCATGACCGTCACAACATAAGCTCCCCTGAAGATCGATACCCCTTGGATTTTTCCCACTACAGTCCGTCTCCGGCAGTACGGGAACGGCATGCCCTGGCCTATAACTCTCGTGTGCCGGCTAACCGGGGCCGCGCTCGCCAGAACCCGAAACCACCTCGCGAATGGCATAGAGGAGACTTCCGATCCCGCGGTTTCGCTACGCTGACGCCCGTGTCGATTGATTCCGGTTTCCTCTGCTCCTGCTGCGGCCGGCACCACGACGAGCTCCCGCTGAGCTACCACATGCCCGCGCCCGCCTACTGGAGCCCTGAGATGACCGGCGTGCCCGACAGCGTGCTCTCCTCCGACCAGTGTGTGATCGAAGGAGAGCACTTCTTCGTCCACGGCCTCATCGAGATCCCCGTCATTGACACGGACGAGACTTTCACCTGGGGCGTATGGGTCTCACTGAGCCGGAACAACTTCGCCCGGATGAGCCGGATGTGGGAGACCCCGGGCCGGGAGTCCGAGCCTCCCTATTTCGGCTGGCTCTCCTCCGAGCTGCCGGTCTACGAACCGACGACGCTCAACCTCAAGGCCAACCTCCACACTCGTCCGGTCGGGCTGCGCCCGGCCGTCGAGTTGGAGCCCACCGGCCATCCCCTCGCCGTCGAGCAGCGGACCGGCATTACTTCCGCCCGCGTCCGGGAACTGGCCGAGTTGCTCCTCCACCCCGGTCATCAGAAGTAGGGTCACCCACCGCGGCCCGGATGGGCCAACGGGGGCACGGCGCCGCGGCCGATGCTGTCGCCGTGCGCAAGACCCGGGACCAAGCCACGGACTTGCTTGGCCCAGGGTGGCGCACCTTTCACTCATCGGTAGAACGGTGACGGCGCGGAGGCGGGATACGAGCTGCGTGTATTCCAGTACCGCGAGCCCGGCTGCTGGACGCACTTCGCCCTGGTCACGCGACGCTCGTATCAATCGCGCAGGCCTCGAGCTATGAAGGGCCGGAGGGCATGCTGACGAGTTCGGTCATCCACGATCGGATCGTCTCCAGATGCGCCGGCAGCAGCCCGACCCTGGGAGCCGGCTGGACGAGCAAGGTGGGGATACCCACTGCCGTCCGGGCTGCGGCCCAGGCGTGGTCGGCAGGGGTGAAGTCGTCGTCGATCCAGACGGCCTGAGCGGTGCCGAGCCAGATTGAGACGTCGTCCCGTTTCCAGAGGTAGCCGTTGGGGTGGCTCGTCGTGATGTCCTGACGCGCCAGCTCGACATGCGGGAACGGCTCCAGGCCCAGCTTGGCGCCGATCAAGGGGCTGGCGTCGCCACGCCAGCTGGTGCACCAGACCGGTGTCAGAGCCAACTCGCTGACCAGCTCAGCCAGCATGGGGCCGTGCGTGGGATTCAGCCATATGGGGACGGGTGAGCCCGCGTCATAGCCGGTGGGGACGACGCTGTGCCTCACGTGAGTAGCCGGTCCGTTCTCCTCGCTGTCGGGGAACGGGATCAGCACGCCATCCACGTCGATGAGCAGATAAACCTCGGGCACGACAGCCTCCTCGAACCGTCATGATTTACGGGCAACAACGAGCAAGGTGTTCGGGCCTGCCGGCGACTCACCCAGGTGCTGGAGGTCCTTGACCCGGAGACCGGCTGCCGACATCAGCGCGACCCATCCGAGCGCACTCGGCTCCCAGCGGCGGATCGGCATTCTGCCGCCGGACGGCAACAACAACGTGCTGTCCCGGTCACTGCGTCTGGGATGCGGAACGGCGAAGGCCAACGCTCCGCCAGGCCGCAGCGCCCGCGCGATCAACGGCACGAGCACATTCGGCGAGGTGAGTCCCACGGCGCCGAAGACGGAGTAGCAGACGTCGTACGGATGGCACGGCGTCGCCAGGAACTCAACCGCGTCGTCGGCGACGAAAGAGATCCCCGGCAGGTGCCCATAGCGCGTGCGCGCCCGTTCGATTTGTCTCTCCGAGATGTCGACGCCGACCCCGGTGGAGCGATGGACTCCGACGAGGTGAGCGAGGTGATGGCCCGCGCCACACCCCAACTCGAGGACGCGCGCACAGGCGAGGTGTCCCAGGATCTCGGCGCCTGGCCCGCCGCGAGGCTCCGGCGTCCAGTACATGCGAGACGGAGCCGCCGCCGGCAGTGCCGGCTCGACGGCCTGACGTTGCCGGGCGTGCTCCTGCCATGCCTGGCGGTTCATGACGCGAGCAGTCGTACGGCTTCGCGGAGGTGACGCCGTACCGCCTTGATGTAGACCGGATCGCTGGTCGGGTCGTTGATCCAGTGCACGGTCTGGTCCATGAACCACTCCACGATCCAGACCCGGTGCCAGCCGAGGGCCCATGCTTCGGCGGACAGTCCACCCCGTGGCGCCAAGGCCTCCTGCGATCCGCCAGCGGCGACATAGGCTTCGATCAGCCGACGGACCCGTTGCACGTTGGGGGGCTGTTGAGTTCCGGGCCAGGATGCCAGGTCGAGCAGGCCGGGGCCGTTGAAGGCGCGGGCGAAATCGAGCAGCCGCCATCCCGCCCGCCCGACATGCAACGAGCTGGGATGGAACTCCGAGTGGCACAGCCCGAACGGCACCAGCTCCGCCCCCTGAGCACGAGCGGGAGCAACCTTGTCCAGGGCGGAGAGCATCTCGGCGATGTCGAGAGTGGATTTCCAGCGCCGGACCTGCCGCAGATAGTCCAGGTGTGCGAGCGCGCGCAAAGGCAGGGCCCCCAGTTCGTCGGCGTCGAGGGTCGTCGGCAGGATCTCCGAGGGGCGAACCTGGTGGAGGACGACCGCCGCCTTGACCCCGTCGTCGTCCGCTGCCTCCCGGACCGGTTCGCCAAGGTCCTGCATCAGCATGCCGAGGATGCCGCCGCTGACGGCGGAGGCGTACAGGTCGGGGACGGGCACGCCATGGACAGCGGCCAGCTTGAGGGCCCGGTCCTCTTCGGTGAACGGCTCGGCGGCGAATTTGAAGATGGCCGTGGAGCCGTCGGGAAAGTGCAGGCGTTCCACCGCCGACAGCGACCAGGCACGCATCGGCTCACGTTTCGGCTCACCCGGGAACCTCGCCTTGGCGCACAGCTCGGCGCACAGCCGGGTGACGGTCAGCTCGTCCACGAGGGTTTCTCCTTCGGCATCTGGGGCGTACGGCCCACGCTCACCGAAGCGCGGGCCGTACAGGAAGGGTCAGCTGGCGGTGCGGCAGGCGTAGACCGTGGCGAGCCACTCCTCGCGGAAGCTCGTCAGCTCGGTGCGGAAGGTCTGCATCGAGGCGCCGTACGGCACGCAGGCGCCGCCGGACTGGTTGGGCACGGACTGGCAGCCGTGGACCAGCCGCCCGCCGAGCGCGGCGTGCGCCTTGATCGACTCGATGCGGCGGTACTCGTTGAACCAGGTGCCGTGGTAGACCTCGTCGAGCATGCCGCCCTCCTCCTCGTCCAGCTCATAGACGACGGAGGTCGCGGCGGGGAAGAACCAGCACGGGCCGACGTTGGAGATGTGGCCGTCCAGCTCGACCTTGTTGAGCGCCATGAAGGTGGCGGCCTCGCGGAGCATCCGCAGGTGGTCGGCGGTGATCTGGGGCAGGCCGAGGGTGGGCAGGTGCTCCTCGCGAAACAGGTAGCTGTAGACCTCCCAGGCCGTGGCCAGCACCCGGCCGGCGTCGGAGGTGGAGTAGCCGTGCTCCTGCACGAACTCCAGGGCGAGCTGTTCGACGGCGGTCTCCGCGGACTCTTCGATGCCGAGAAGCTGGCCAGCGACGAGGTTCCAGTCGCACAGGAGCCAGGTGGAGTTCTCGAACCGGAAGAAGTACTTCTCGGGGTCGACCGTGATGGTGGCTCCGTCCACGGTGATCCCGGGGATGCGGTTCCAGCGCGGGTCGAAGGCGACCGGCAGGTCGACGGCGAACGCGTCGAGCTGGGCGCTCAGGGTCATTGAGGCACTCTCCTTCTGACGTGGGATTGCTGGTGGAGGGGGAGCTATCGGGCCTGCCCAGTGAGCAGGCGTTGCCAGAGCTCCATGGCTCTGGCCGTCAGGAACCACTCCGTCTCGCGTACGGACAGACCGGTCGGCTTGCGGACAGTGCGGCGGATGAACACCAGGCCGCCGGAAACGCACAGCTCGTAGACCACCGGCTGGCAGTCACAGGTGTGCCGTCGCACCCGCAGGTGCGTGCACCGCGCCGTCGGTTTCCTCCACACGAGCCTTTCGCAGCCTGTCTGCGGTGGCGCGACGTGGACACCATGGAACGGCGCGGGAAGCTGCATGTCCTTGGGAGCGCCGCGAGTCGCACCGTGCGAGACCATACGGGTGTGCTCCGGCTAACGGTCGACCTCGGCCAGCACACGCTCGATGCGGTCGGCGGCCTCGGTGACGTTCGTGACGAGGGCGATCCGTTCGGGCCAGGGGAACCAGAAGCTCCACTCCCCCTCCGCATCCGGCGCGATCATGATGTGTTCCGTGAGGACGGGAGCCTCAGGGTTCATCACGAAGAGGTGGAGCGAGGACCTCTCACCGCTACGGAGCCGCGCGGCGAAGCCCCGAACTTCGAGCGCGGTGGCGAGCGACTGGAGCGCGTCGCGGACCACCGCCGGATCGGCAAGCTGCGTACTCATGACGCGACCGTACGGCCGGCTCACGTGGGCAGACCCAACCAGCAATTGGGGGTGGCATTCAGGCGATGACGCGGGCTCTTGTCGCGAGGTCCAGCAACAGAGCCGGAGGACGGCGCCTCGCCTCGATCATCTCGCTGATGGTCTGACGTGCGAGCGGGTTGAAGACGACGGTCTCCGTCGACTGTGTCTCCGACATCCGAAGGCAGGTGAGGGCTGCGTCGAAATCCCGCTGCCGCATATGCCCTCGCGCCAGGTCGAGGAGGTGCTGGGCCCGCCGATTCGTCGAAGGGATGGCGGAGACGGTGATGGCCTTGGCCCGGTCGATCGCCGCGCCGGAGCGCCCTGTCTCCACCTCTATCGCGACGCCGTAGATGGCGACGTTGGCCTGGCCGAACATTGTCAGAGGGTTGTGGTGAGCAGGGCCGAGAGCGGAGGCGGCCCTGTGAGCGAGGTCCCAGTGCCGCCAGGCGTCGGCGCCGCGGTGGTTCTTCGCGCAGGCGATGGCGGCGAACAGGTGCAAGGAACCCCACGCCGACAGCACGGCTTGCGAGGAGCTCGACCTCGGTTCCAGGTAAGTCGCCGCGGTCGACGCCACTTCGAAGGCCTCGTCAGTCTGTCCGCGCCCGAGTGCGGCCATCGTGGAAGTCCAGGCGGAGATCGCGATCAGTTGCGGATCGTCGGTCTCCTCGGCGGCGACCATCGCGCGGTCGGCTGCGCGGGCCGCCAGTTCGGCCTCCCCGACGCAGTAGAGGAAACGCTGCGCAAGCTGGAAGGTCTCGGCGAGAAGCGCCCAGGTGCTGCGCCGCATGCTGGGCGCGGCCGCTCTGTGCAGGTTCAGTGCGTCTTGTAGCAGGCCGGGCGCCACCGCGCCCAGAGCGGTGTACGGCCGAGCCGACCCGTGCCAGGCCGACCAGGCGACGGCCAGCCGGCGCCGCAGCTTCTCGCTCTCGGCGGGCAGGTCGTCCACGGGCTGCGGCGGATAGATCGGCGTGGACAGCACCTGACGAATGGCGGGAACGGCCTCGTGCCGGATCCTGCCGCCCTCGGTGACGGTGCACGTCATGCCCTGGAGCCGGTCTTCGACGATGAGGCTGAGATCTCGTACGCCGAGCACGTTCGCCAGGGCGACGAGGGTGGAGAGCTTGTCCAGGCGCTGCTCACCGCGCTCGACCTGGCGGAGCCATTCTTCGGTCCGTCCGCACAGCTCAGCGCACGCACGCAGACCAAGCCCTCGGCGCAACCGAAGCGCTCGGACGCGCCTGCCGATGCGCCGGTCCAGCTCTCCACTTTCCACGTGCTCAGTCGCCATGGCACGACCTCACGTTGGGGACGTAGTGTTCGCCTCGACCACGGTAACCGTGCCCGTGGGTCAGCGGATAGTAACCGATGGTGATCGCAGAGGAATGGGGAACGGCGGGATATGGCAGAAGGCAAGCCGGTTCTGTATGTGATCGCGTGCGGAGGTCGGCCGGCGGGCGACCTCCCCGCCTTCGTCGAGCGCCTTCAGGCGGACGGCTGGACGGTCTGCGTCATCGCGACGCCGTCAGCAACGAAGTTCGTCGACGCCGAGCGGCTCAGCAAGCTAACCGGCTATCCCGTACGGCACGACTACAAGCGGCCTGAGGAACCGGACGTGCTGCCGAAGGCCGACGCCATGGCGATCATTCCGGCGACATTCAACACGACCAACAAGTGGGCCCAGGGGATCAGCGACACCCTGGCCCTGGGCCTGCTGAACGAAGCCATCGGCCTCGGCCTGCCGATCGTCGCCGTCCCCTGGCCCAACCACGCGCTCGCGAGGCACCCCGCCTTCCCCAGCAGCGTGGCCCGGCTCGAGGAATGGGGCGTACGGATAATCCTCGATTGGGAGCGTCTCCCCGCACCCAACTCAGGTGCACCAGGAGCGGTCTCCTTCCCTTGGGACGATCTACACGAAGCGCTGCAAGCCGTACGAGGGGACATCGACTTTTCATCCAGCTGAAGTGAGTTCTGCCACGCCGATATCGGAGACCGATCTGCTGTTCCGCTCGACTACCTTACATACGGCCTTGCTCCATCATTAGATGGATCAGCCGTTCGGCGCCATGCTGGTAACCGGTGCTAAGCAAGACCAGGAAGAGGGGCTATAGGCTCTTACCGAAGGCCGGGGAAGACGCTCTAAGAGCCCTAGTTGACGCCTAAGGACGACACCTCCTTGCACTCTGAGGAAGTCAGGCTATTCGGTGAAGTTTAAGGAGTATCTGATCGATCGAGATGGGCAAGGTTATAATTCTCTGGATCAGCCCTCAAGAAGTAATCTATAACTTTATTGCGCTCAGCACTTACGGCGCCAGCAGGCAAATGATACCAATTGGACAGTCGATACCATTCCCGCTCGATCAGAATGCAGAATTCTCTGGCCGCCCCGATGGCCTGGTGTGGCTCACATTTCTTCTTTGGGCGACGCACATTACAGTCGCATTTCTGGACCCAGTTCTTGAGCCGCTGCCGAAAGCGCCGATCTAGCTTAGCTTGACGCAGGTTGGCCCTAAACGGCTGAAACTCTTGCTCAGGGGCCTGAACCAAGGCGATACGAAGCGACGAGCAGTCCTGATCGCTGAACGGCAACAAGCGTTGCAGCATGTCCAGGTGCGTTACAATCTCAGTTTCAGTATCCGCATCGCTTGCAATCCAATTACCTCCAAGATCAGAAACAACGAATTCATCGACTCTTCGGAGCATGCGAGCGTACTGCCATATGGCAGTATCGAGTAAAATATCTGGACTGGCCGCTGGATTGCGCCATCGATAAATCAGATAGGCCTCTAGGTCATATCCAACACCAGATATAGGTGAGAAGATTCGGAAGCAATGCCCGAAGGTTTTAGCGACAAAGAGAGTTGCGGCGGTCTGGTCACCATCGCCATCCACCATTGCCTCATGCGCTTTCCTTCTGCGCATAATGGAAACTTGCTCTAAAAGTGCATCGGCAAGAGGCAAATAAAGTTCTCTTTCTCGCTCCTCAATCGGTCGGGATTCGTTGTATTCCCATCTATCGGCAAGCGCTCTGAGCCGACCCTCCTTCCTCTTACTCATTGGATCGCGATCCCAGTTGAGTCCGGCCTTAAGGATTTCCTGAGAGGCTGGCGAAAGATCATGGAGAGCATCCTCAAGCAGTCGTAGCGCTTGGGGGATGATGGCTCGCTCTTCAGCCCCTGCGAGGTCGAGCACGCGTTCCGCGAGCTGGAGGAGCAAGGGAGCCGTACGCGCGAGGCGGCCCTCATCCGCCAGGCCTTGACGCTCGCGCAGTTTCTTGAGCTGGTCTGACAGCCGCAAGCGATCTAGGGGTTCAACCATGGATTTTACTCCCGATCTTGAAAGTGGCCGAGGTTTCGTACCTGTCATCACCTGTGCCCGGCCCGCTTACCTGGTGGGGCGCTGCCGCACAGCGCAAGCTGCCAGGAGCCGCATGCCGCATCACTGGACGGCTCGGAGCTTTGAAGACTTAACAGAGGAGGTGTATGAGCGGCTTCTTCGTGAATGACCTGATGCTCATGCTGTGCATCTTCGCAGCCGGCCTGCTCATCGGCATGGTCGTGCAGGGAGTGCGCTGCAGCGCAGCTCTGGGATGGATGGATACCCGGCTGGCTCGCGAGCGCGGAAAGACCTGGCGATGCAAGCAAGAGCTGCGCGCCTGTTGTCAAGCCCAAAGTCTGAAGGAGTAGCCCATGGTCATGATGCGCGCTGGCGCAAGGGGGATCACTCTCGTCCTGGCTTCGGTGATCGGCTGGAGCCTCGTCCGACGGTCGTCCTTGCGTCATCGGTACACCTGTTCGCGCTGCCATACGGTAGTACGTTCGGACTGGGAAATTACGCGCTGCGTGGTCTGCCGGAAACCCTACGCATAAGATCCAGAATGAGTCCACCGCTCTGGGCCCGCATCTTGGCCATCCACAGAGCGGCAGCAATCAGTCCACCTCGAAGGGGCGGCCGGAAGGCCGCCCCTTCCTCATCCCCACCACCCCTCGCACTGAAAGGAAAGGCTCAATGAGCGGAACCGCAGCCCGGCAACCCAACACCCAGAGCAGACCGACCCGGTCGGGGCTAAGATCACATAAGCACAAGCCACCAGGGACCGTCGGTCGTGCATCGATTTGCGGGTATGCCCTTCCCTGTCATGTGATCAATCCTGGCCTTGATCAGGCTCGGCATGTTAGACACTACGTCGACAAGCATCTGGGCAGAAGCTGTGGACTCTGGATCGATCCAAACCTTTAAAAGTTTGAATGAATAGACGATCCACCAATGCTCCTCGTCTGCACCTCGCCGCAACTGGAAAGAGCCAATTGCCGTAGCCTCGTTGACCTCGCCTAGCACACCGACTAGATCACCAGTGAGGCGAAGGGATTCCAGCACACCTGCGCAGATATGGATGTACTCCCCTAAATAGAAGACTGCAATGCCCACGCCATCGGCGACCAGCGACGCCACGAAGGGCATGGGGTTGTCCCACTGGCCTGGATAGGCATGATCTAACGCGCCACGAAGAAACTCGTCGACAGGCCCATGCGTTCCAGTCCGCCCGTGCGAACTCTCTTGCCTCTGATTCAAGGAGTCTGGCAGGGGGCCAGCACGAAGCACACTCGGAACACGCCCTCCCGCTTCGATGGCTACATTGCGGCATTGCGTTAGCCATCGAATGCGCGCAAGGCTGTCCGCATCCAGGCCGTGCTGAAAGAGCACGTTCATGTCTGCCATGAACGCAATATAGCTAAGAGCGTCTCTGTTGCTGACGGGAAGGCTTTGGACCGAGGGAAGCTCCCATGGTTCTTCTCGAAGATTACGTCTCAGCCAGTTGTCGATATTTTCTTGGACCTCCGCGGGGCAGTTGACGCTGCCTAGCCAAGTCGCCCCGTGCCCATTCTGGCATACACATCCTGTCCCCTGACACCTCCCGCACGTTTCCATCTGCCCGTAAACGCCCCAGCACGTGGGACAGTCGATCACAGGTTCCTTGCACCAGTAGCACGGCTTCGAACTCAACACATGCCTCCTACTTGACGGGGTCGTGGCGGAGCACCTTATCCAACACCTATTTCCGCAACACAAAATATGCTGCGTTTTGCTCTCTTCCCTCTCCAGGAGCCCGTGGAGGGATGAGGTTCGAATTAGTCTTCGCCTTTCTTACCGCCACAGTTTGCACAGGTGGTTGTGCTGTGATTGACCTGACCGCAGCCGCAAATCCAGGTACGCATGATTCGGTCCTCTCTTTCTTTGGAGAAACGTGCTCCTACATAAGACGCTGATGTCCACACGAAGGACAAGATAAGGGAAGTTGCAGTCCGATAACAACTTGAATCAACGAGACATGCACTCCAAGGGAACAATTGACTCGATTCCGGACAATCAGTTCCAGACTCACCCGAAGTAGCCATGACCATGATCTTCACCTAGGCGGTGCGGAGATGGATATCGCTGCCGCGAGCATCGACCGTTGCGTGCGGAGCGGACTGTCATCGGTTTCGTCGGAGGCGGCGCACGGTTAGACCGCAACTCGTGCCTTGGGACTTGATCGAGGTCCTGACTGCCAACGGCGTCATGACCTAGCCGAGAAGGTCACGATCCGCATTCCGTCCCAGCGGCACGACACCGTCCCCGCCTGTTCTCCAAAGGCCATAACTGCGTGCACATCCGATCCGAGTCCTCGACCAACGCGTCGTCACGGCCTGAAGCTTCTGCTACAGCAAGCTGCTTCCTGCCAGCCACGCCTCATACCTAATCGTGTTAGTCGGGATGAGACGGTGAATCTTCGCGGAGAGGGGCGGGCATTTCGTCACGTCTCGTTACGCGCGCTTCCAGTGCCACCGTGCCGTCCAGGAGTAGGCGCTGGAGCCTCAGGTCCCTGCCAATGAGACGAGATGGTCGGCGTCGAGGCCGGCTACCTCGGACAGGGGCGGGTGATTAATACAAGGGATCAAGATTAATTGTCGTGAACTCGCTTTCACTTGGTCAACGCGAGCAGCACAAGTTTGACCCTCATGCCTTGGTCGCAACGATTCACCTGCGGCGCCCGATCGTTTCCCTGTTTGCCCTCCGTTGGCGTAAACAGAAGCTACAGGAGCTCAAATTTGGCGGCCGTCGTGTCCTTGGCCGCGTTCGAGACGGGCGGCGCTGATGATGAAGTCAGCCACGAGCTGACGGCCGCCGTCAGACATCTCGACCAGGGCTCGGAGCGCCTCGCGGTTGAGGCCGGACTCGCCGATTAACGAGGACGCCGCCACCTGGTCGGCCGTCGCCTCCGCGTCCTCCTCGTCGCCGAAGTAGCCGATCGGCACGCCGAAGAACTTCGCCAGCGCCTTCAACGTCTTGAGCTGGGGGTTGTCCGACCTGCCCGTCCGCAACTTCCAGATCGTCGTCGAGGACAGCTCCCCGCCCGTCGCCTCCGAGATCGCCGCCGCCGCCTCGAGGTTGTTCTTCGGCGGCCTGCTGCCCGCCGGCCAGCGGTTCTGGATCAACCACTCGATCTTGTCTGCGAGGGACCGCGTGGTGTTCGCCGCACTTCGGTCGTCAGCCACTGCTCACCACATCAAGTTGGAGCGACACACGCCCTGCTTCATCGCTTTTAGTTGACAGTCGGTGACGGAGAGTGCCTATCCTGCTCTCGTCATCAACTTTAGTTGATGGAGTCCGCCTCTCCACGCCCGAAGGTTACCGATGCGAGCCACACCTATGCGAGCACCTGACGAGAGCAAAGCTCGTCACGAACGACTCGTCCGCCTCGGCCTTGAGGTCAGCCGCCACCGACCGGCCCGGCTGATCCGCCGCCGCAACGGCCAGTGGGCCCTCACCGTCGGCACCGAGACTGTGTACTGCGCGGGCGCCGAAGGCGTCTACGCCTACGTCACCCATCACGGCCTGATCCTCTCCCCCGCGAACGACGAGGGCCTCGCCCAAGCCGCGACCCACCTTGCCACAGGTGGCGGCCAGTGACCCGCAACCTCACCCAGGCCGTCGCTCTGGCCGCCTGCGTCGTGGCTCCGCTCGTGGTAGCCCTGGCCGTACTGGGCGGGGTCGGCTCCTTCGCCACCCTGCGCCGCCTCGCCGAGCCATGGTTCGGCCCGCAGGCGTGGATCGTCCCGATCGGCATCGACCTCGGCATCCTCGCCCTGCTGGCCTGGGACCTCCTAATGGAGTTCGCCGACCTGCCCTGGCCGGTCCTGCACTGGATCGCCTGGACGTTCATCACCGCCACCGTCATCCTCAACATCGCCGCCGCACACGGCGACCCGATCGCCGGCCTCATGCACGCGGCCATGCCCGTCCTGTTCGTCACGGTGATCGAGGGAATCCGCCACCTCATCCGCCGCTGGGTCGGCCTGGCCACTGGCACCCGGCGTGAGCGGGTACCTTTCTCACGCTGGCTCCTCGCCCCGATCTCCAGCTTCATGCTCTGGCGGCGCATGGTGCTGTGGAACGTCACCAGCTACCCCCGCGGCCTCCAGCTCGAATACCTGCACCTCGAGGCCGTCTCCGCGCTCCACGAGGCGCACGGCCGCTGGCTGTGGCGATGGAAGGCGCCCCTGTCCGAACGGACCGCCGTACGACTCCAACTCGCTGGCGCGGCCTTTCCCACTCCGCAGATCCCACAGCAGCAGGACTCCGACGACCAGCTCATCCAGGCTGCTCAGGCCATCGTCGCCAGGGCCGAGCAGCGCGGCATACGGCTGAGCCAGATGGACCTGGCCGCCCAGCTCCGTGCTCAGGGCCACCGCATCGCCAACGAGCGCCTGCGCTGGCTGGCCACCGCCATCGGGCTCCGCCGCGAGCCGGTCTAAGGATGCGGCCTCATGCTCCTCGCCATCCACGAGCACGCCGAACGCTTCTTCCAGGCCCACCTCTCCACCAGTTGGGTCCCCGGCTACCTGCGCCAGCGCGGACTCGACGACCACGTTCACCGTCAGTGGCGCATCGGCTACGCCCCGAACGAATGGCGAGCGCTGACCAGACATCTGC
Organism: Microbispora sp. ZYX-F-249; assembly: GCF_039649665.1. Lineage (NCBI taxonomy): Bacteria > Bacillati > Actinomycetota > Actinomycetes > Streptosporangiales > Streptosporangiaceae > Microbispora > Microbispora maris. The sequence goes on from NZ_JBDJAW010000032.1 coordinate 35,997, forward strand.
GCGGTCTCGGCTTCCCCGACACCGCAATCGAGGCCTCCGGCCTGGCCCGGAGGACCACCCGCGGCATGCTCATCGACTTTTTCCGCGACCGGGCGATGTTCCCCATCACCGAGCGCGACGCGACAGCGATCGCCTTCATCGGTCGCAGCCGTACGAGCGAACCCAGGTACCTCAACAGCCCGAACACCCCTATCTACGCGAAGGGACGGGCACTGTTCGGCCTGCACACGCTCAGCGCCGGAGCCAAGCCGGTCATCACCGAAGGCCCCCTGGACGCGATCGCCATCACCGCCGCTGGCCGGGGCGAGCTGGCCGGACTCGCCCTGTGCGGCACCAGCCTCACCCCCAACCAGGTCAAAACCCTCGCTGCGGCCGCCGACCTGCGCGCCAGCGGTGTGCTGGTCGCCTTCGACGGCGACCGCGCCGGGCAGCAAGCCGCAGCGCGGTCCTACTCTCTGCTCAAAGACGCCGGTACGGCGGAAGCCCTCGTGCTCCCATCGGACTGGGATCCGGCTGCGGTGCTCAGCGACGCTGGCCCCAAAACTCTCACGGCACTGCTTCGCGTGCGGGTACGGCCCCTGGCCGACCTGGTGACCGACGCCGCCATCGAGCCCTGGCACGGCTCCCTGCAGTACGCCGAAGGGCGTGTCGGCGCACTTCGCGCCGCCGGTGCGGCTATCGCCACGATGGCACCCCGTGACGTCGCCCGGCAGGTCGCCCGTGTCGCCGCGCAGCTCAACTTCGACCACGCGACCGTCACCGAGACCACCACCGATTCGGTGACCGCCCGGCTGGCCCTCGCCGATTTCCCGACAGCACCCACATCCGGCAACACGACCACACGCTCGGGCGAAAGGAGAGCAAGTGAACGACCACTACGCGGACCCACTCCGTGAGGCAGCCGCCCACGGAATGCAGAAGGTGGTGCAGGTCGCCCCTACTGCCGCGGCGGCAGTTCAGGTGTGGCTGCACATGAAGGCTCAGCGCGTACGCGAACAGGCCGAGCGGGAGCGCCAGACGGCAGACGCCCTCCGAGCCAAGCAGCGTGCCGCCCACCGGGCGGCACGCCTGCAGTGGCTGCCCGCCAACGACCCGGCATGGTTGCGCACCGCTGACGTGCTGCAGGTGAGCCGCGCCTGGGGAGCCGCCCTGCCGTACGCGACGAGCGACCCGGGCGCCGAGCGCGCACTGCTGAGGTGCGAGAGCCGGCTGCGCGAGCTCCATCCGTACGCCATGAACCGCTATGACCGGCTTCGGGTCGAAGGACATGCTCCCGAAGCGGCCATGCGGGAGGTCGCCCCGCTGTTCGGCCGAGAGCCACGCCCGCGAACTGGATATCCAGCGCCCGTTCGGCCTCAGCTACCTCCGGCCGTAAGGCTCGCGCAGGAGGATTTCCCGCACACCATCGACAAGGTCGTCGAAGCCGGCGGCAGCGTCAAGGCGACGGCAGGAGCTACGGCGAAGCCAGCGCGGACAGCTACAGTCAATCGCCTTCCGTAATCGACCGATTACGGAAGGATAGGAGAGGTGGACGCCCTCGCGCACAGCTACCTGTTCTGGATCGGCCTGATCCTGCTGCTCGTTGTGCTGTACCTCCTGCCCACGCTGATCGGGCTCTTACGCGGCGTCGAGAATGTCCTCCTGCTGATCGCGTTCAACTTCTTCGGCGGACTCACCTGCATCGGCTGGCCGGCAGCACTCTTCCTGGCCTTCGCGCTGCCCACGCGCCATGACCGCCAATAGCGTCCGTCAATCACCGCCGACCAGATGCCGAACCGCGTCGGATTGGCTGCAGATCGCCAGGCGATGCGCGGTCCAGGCGGGGGCCGAGCGTCCTTCCAGGTTCAGGATGACGCCGCTTTCGTCGACCGTGGAGGTGATGCCATACGGCCAGTCGCCGAGGAAGACCCCCAGAATCAGATCTTCCGTACCGCCCTCGACGATTCGGTGCAGCCGCTCAGCTGCGGCACCCGGCGAGGCGATGACGAACAACCATGACTGGCCCTCCGGGACTCCCGCGTCCGTACGCTGCCCACTTCGCCTGACGATCTCCACCTCCAGCTCGGTCACCACCTCCTGCAAGGTGTCGAGCACTACGAGCCGCGGGTTCGCCGCGTGTAGCGCTTCCTCGCCGAACAGGCGCACCGCGTCTTCGCGCGGCACAAGTACGCGAGCCGCCATATGACGCCCGGCCAGCAACTCCAAGACCATCGCACGCGTCACGTTCTCCGCGCCCGGGCCGGTGAGTCCCGTCCCGTTCATGGCCGCCAGCGCGACGAGGTAGCCCAAACTCGTCGACTCCTGTTCGAGCATGGAGTCGAGCGTTGAGACGGGCGTTTCATCGTCGGCCCCTATTACGGTGACCGACTCTGCCGAGGCTTCCACCGGCGGGAACGGCAACGTGTCCCTCACTTCGCTGTGGCGAACCAGCCGATCGCCCTGCCTGGTCAGACGGGTACGCCGCCACCACATCACCGCAGCGCCGACGCACTGACGTCGTCGGTGGTAGGCGATGGCGAGCACAAGCAGCGCGGCGAGGCCGGCGGGAATCGTCAGGGGCATCGTCGACGCCGACGATTCCAGAGCGGCATTGGCTGTGTAGGGAGCCGGCTCGTGCTTTTCGGTGAGCGTCGGCCGTGGTGCCGGGCCCCTCTTTGGCCGTGTCGAAGGCTTGGCTGAAGGTGTCCGAGGGTTAATCGCCGTTGGCCGGTGGCCCAGCCCGCGTCTCGCCGCCACTTGCTCTATCGCCTGCGGCTTCTCCCCTGTGGCCGTTGCTGCCGGGCTCGCCGCAGGATGGCCTGGCGTCCGCCGGTGATCGCGCCGGGGCCGGTTCCGGACGTGATGCTCCTCCGCTTCACCGTCACGGCTTACGGGTGCCGCCGCCTCCAGCTTCTCGGAACTCTGTGTAGCCATGGAAGAAGGTGCGGCGGCTGGAGCAGTTGCCTGCTGCTGCGGGACCTGCGGAGGGCGTACGACCTGTCCGGGCTGCTCCGGGGCCGGCTGCGAGGCCTGCCCGCGCCAGGAGTCCTGTACGGCGCGGCCCACGTCGATGCTGTTGCCTGCGAGCCAGTTCTGCACCTCGCGCTGCATGGCCGCACACAACTTCGTGTTGTCGACGTACCGGCCTGCCGTACCGGTCAGGTGCGGGCACCCGGGCGGCGGGTCCGCCTGAGCCGTCCCCGCCACGGCCAGCGCTGCGGCGCCTGCCAGCACGCCTGCGGCAGCCGACCGCCACATCGCCGTCCGGCCTCGGAACGGATTGCTGGCTGTCACGACGGCACCCCCGGGTCGATCACGAAGCGAAGATGATCAACCACGATAGGCAGCTACGCCGGTGCAACAGCGCAGCTCAGAGCCGAGTCGCACGAGCAAAATAACGATCTTCCAGCTACCTATGCCGAGGTGACGCAGACGGTGCCGAAGGACCGGCAGAGCGCCCGGACGAGCGCGGATTCTGACCGGAATCCGCGCCGAGCGGCCTGGCGACGGGCTGCGGGAAGTCCGCCGCGGCTAGCCGTACCGGGGAACCCGCGGCAGGTGAGGCCACGGCGAGGTGCTGCGCGGCCGCTCGTGCCGCGACCGCCTGGGCCATCCTGCCCTGCGCCGTACGGAGCTCGGCCACGGCGGCGACCAGCGCCGCGATGTCGGCGACGAGCGATCCCCCGGACCCGCGCGTCCCGGCAGCGAGCCTTCGCACAGCCCTACGCAGCTCCAGCCCTGCTCGTGTGGGGGGCGGAATCCGCGCGTACGGCTCCCGCGCGGCGCGGTCGAAGGCCTCTGCGGCGTTGTGCAGCCGCCGGTCCTTCAGCAGGCGCGCTGCGACATGCAGCAGGTCAGCGGTGGCGCCCGGCACGTCCGCCGCGCCGCCCGGTTCTCCGGCTGTGGCCTCGCGCAGATGCGCGGCGGCCTGCCGGGCAGCCGCCGTCACCAGCTCCCAAATCTCCCGGCGTTCGTCCGCGCCCGTTCCGTCGGGGTGGTGATCGCTTCCGCTGCTCCACCGCGCACGGAGTTTCGGAAGAGTGAGGTCGGCGGCGAGCCTGCCGCCGCCGAACCACACCAGCTCGCCGGCGCGGTTGCGATGCTTCGGCAGCGCCACCGCGTACCCCGTCACCTCGCCGGGATTGCGCTGGCTCAGTCGCTGCCGCACCAGCACGCCTGCGGCGTCCAACGACCGGAAGAACTCCTCTTCCGAGGCCGCTGCGGCGGCTGCGGTGACGACGTGCTGCCGTAGCACCGTCCGCGGCACCTCGTCCCACCCGCGCCGCCGGGTCTGTTCCGTCTCGCTGCGGGTCGGCCGGCGCGCCGCCGTCCGATCCCCCGGGGCCGTCATGCGCAGGGCGTACCGGCGCTCGACGGCTTGGCAGGCCTCCCGTACCCGGTAGAAGTCGTTCCAGGTCCGGGGCTTGGTGCCATCTTGGCGGGCGAGCGTGGCGACGATATGGATGTGGTCGTCGGCGTGCCGCACGGCGACCCAGCGCACGCCGTCGTCATCGTCGGCCGGCGCGAGACCGGTGCGGGTCATGATCTCCTGGGCGACCTGCGCCCACTCGTCATCGCTCAGGATCCGGTCCTGGCGTGCGGCACGGGCGACGCAGTGCCACACCGGCTCCGCGTAACCCCGCTCCCCCAGCGCGGCGAGCGGCTGGTTGAGCAATCCGATCAGATTCCGGAAATCCCGCCCGCCTTCCGGGCGGAGCGACGGCTCCAGCTCGGCCGGATGCCGCCACCCGGCGACGATGTGCGGGTTGACGTGCTCGTTGGCCCGGCCCGGGCCGTACAGGTAGTACAGCAACCCGCCGACGCGGCGCCCGCGCATCACCTTTCCGATCAACGGATCGCCTTCCGGACGCCTTCCGCGATTCCGTCCAACCGCTGCACCGCCCGCAAGCACGCGGCGGCGTACGGAACCAGGTTGCCGGGATCAGCGCCGGTCGCGTTGAGCGCCGCGACGGCCTGGTTGAGGTTGACCCCGATGCGGCGCACCTGGCCGGCGGCGTGCATCAGCTCGATCAGGGCCTCGCGCAGCGGGTCGGGCATCGGCGGGTTCACCATCCGCGCCGCCGCCAAGGCCGCCTCTGCCGCGTACGCCCCGTGCGCCAGCCCAAGGCGTTCGGCGGCTGTGCGGAGGTCGGCGTACTCCTCCTCGGTCAGCACGAACTTCACCACGTGCGGCCGCGGCACCGCCTGGCGTTGACGCCGCCGCTGCCGCACCTGCCTGGACCCCGTGCTGGACCCGGTGTCTTCTCCCCCATCGGACATGCTCGTGACCGCTCCCCCGACGACCGCGCCCGGTCGCAATCGATCAGAACCCGCCCCCGCAGTAGCGGCGGAAGTGGGTGGCTCTGATCACGAATGTCCCCCGCTGCATCCCGCCGGATGCAGCGGTAATGGGACATTACGAATATCTTGCTCCCGCCCTGCGGGCCTCAGACTGGGGGTGCAGCGCCGTGCACCGACTGCCGCCATTCCAACGCCTCGGGCACACCGCGGTACTTCAGCAGGTGTTGGCCTGTGATCTGTAGTGGGGACAGAAAGGGCTTTCTCCCGCGCGAACAGTAGGACTAACACCAGGCGGGGGCGCGAAACGGCCGCGCGAGGCTACCTCTCGCGATGGGCGGAAGTTGGGGTGGAGTTCCAGATTCCGAGCTGGTTCTGCCTGCCAGAGAGGCCCCACGTCGACGACAATCTGCACATCGTTGGTTGCAGTAAGCGACAGAGGGTGGGCTCCGCGCTGCCTCACCCCACACTGCTATGAAGGGTGTCGAGGCGGAGTGAACCATCCCTGGGCCATCTACCTGCGGGCGTACCTGGGTGTTCGGATTCAGCGCGCGCGAATAGCTCCAACGCGTGGAGCTTCAGCCGTTGAATGGGTGATCATCACGGCCATCATCGCGGGTGTCGCGCTAGGCCTGGCCACGTTGATCAAGACAGTGGTGGAGCAGAGGCAGGGCGAGATTCAGAACACGCTCGGGGGCGGCGCGGGCAGCTGACCGATCGCCCACGACAGTCGCGCCGCCCCCACGTCAGGTTCGGTCAGCGGCCGCCCGGCCACACCGCCGCTCTGCAGGCACCCCACCTGACACGCTTGTCCGTACCGATCTGCCCCTGGCACAGCTTGAAGACCTTGACCGAACCGAACAGGGAACTATCGGTAGCACAGCCGCCCTGCGGCGCCCGCACCTCGAACGGCTTTCGCGCATCGACGGGATTGTCGTTGTGCCACACGGCCTTGTAGGCCACGTTGTCCTTCCTTCCGTCGCAGACCTTGATCATCGAACGATCCGCCGGAACGCTCACGCGGCCGTCACCGTAAGCATCGCTCCAGCCTGGCGCGCCGGCCCAGGCCGATCCGACCGTCCCCACAACCAGCGCCCCGGCCAGCAGCGCGATGGACATCCCTGCCTTCGATCCCATGTCTCCCCCGTCGATCCTTGACAGCCGTCCCCACTCTAAGTATTCGATCTTGTACTTCAAGCATCCGTAGCACATGTCGTTCCGGCATGGTCTGGAGTCTGCGACGAGACCGTGAACGCGGACGGCAGGGTTGCCTCGCGCGGGCAGGCAGTGCCCCTGCCCGTCAAGTCACAATGAGCGATCAGCTGGTGGGTGTCGGCTCCCCTTTGATGAATTTGATGAGCAGCTGGGCGACGTCCACGACCTCCAGTGACTCCTTGGCCTGACCGGCGTTCTTCTTCTCGTTGATCGCGTCGCCGAGCATCACGAGGCAGAACGGGCAGGCGGTGGAGACGGTATCGGGATCGGTGGTCAGCGCCTCGTCCACGCGCTCGGTGTTGATGCGCTTTCCGATCCGCTCCTCCATCCACATCTGCGCGCCGCCCGCGCCGCAGCAGAAACCGCGGTCCTTGCAGCGGTGCATCTCCTGGGCCTGGACGCCCGGCACCTTGGCCATGATGTCGCGCGGCTGGGCGTACACCTTGTTGTGCCGGCCCAGGAAGCACGGGTCGTGGTAGGTGATCTTCTCCTCGATCGGCATGATCGGGGTGAGCCTGCCCTCCTCCACCAGATGCGCCAGCAGCTGCGTGTGGTGCACGACCTCGTAGGTGCCGCCGAGCTGCGGGTACTCGTTCGCCAGGGTGTTGAAGCAGTGCGGGCAGGTCGCCACGATCTTCTTCACCCCCGCCTGGTTGAGCGTCTCGATGTTCTGCTGGGCGAGCATGTTGAACAGGAACTCCATGCCCAGGCGCCGGGCCGGGTCGCCGGTGCAGGCCTCCATCGGGCCGAGCACGCCGAACTTGACCCCGGCGATGTGCAGCAGTTCCGCGACGGCCTTGGTGGTCTTCTTGGCCCGGTCCTCCAGCGCGCCGGCGCAGCCCACCCAGAACAGGTACTCCACGTCCTCGGACATCGTTGAGTCGACGATCGGGACCTCGAAGTCGAGCTCCTCGATCCACTCGGCGCGCTTCATCTCCGGCATGCCCGGGGGTTCCTTGTTCTCCAGGTTCTTGAGCATCACCCCGGCCTAGGAGGGGAAGGACGACTCGGCGCATGTCGAGGATGTGGTCGATGGGCTCGATGTCGACCGGGCACTGCTCCACGCAGGCGCCGCAGTTGGTGCACGACCACAACATGTCGGGGTGGATGCCCCCGTCCTCGGCCACCAGCGGCTTGTCCAGCAGCGCCAGCACATCCTCCGGATAGCTGTCCCGCTTGTCCTCACCGGCCAGCAGGTACGGTGCGACCGCCGGGGCGTGGTCGCGCTGGTCGAGGATGAGCATCTTGGGCGACAGCGGCTTGTCGGTGTTCCACGCCGGGCACTGGGACTGGCACCGCCCGCACTCGGTGCAGGTGTAGAAGTCCAGGAACTCCTTCCACGTGGTGTCCGAAATCTTGCCCCGGCCGAACACATCGACCTCGGGGTCGGCCTCCTCGAAATCCAGCACATCACCGTTGCTGCGCATCGGCTGAGCCGGCCCACTTCAGCAGCTTGCGCTGCCCGAACACCTCCACTAGCTGCGTCTTGATCTCGGTGCCGACGTTCGCCTTGGCATACTCAATCCGCTCCGTGGTCGGCTGCCCCTGGGGGCCAGCCGGAACAGAAACAGCACGCGACGACCCGCCACCGCCGCGGTGGTCATGACGAGCCCCACATTCGCTACCCAGAGCACGAGTTTCTCCACTTCACAAGGCATCAAGAGGTGACGGCCAATACGGACGACGGCCCGGGTTCCCGGGCCTCCCGCTGCATTCGGGCATCAGGCCGCGAGATCGTGGCCCAGCCGAACCGACAGCTCGCGCACGAGGTCGAGGGCGGCGTCGGTGATGACCGTGCCGGGCAGGAAGGCAGCCGTGACCCCGGCGTCCAGCAACGCGGGCACATCGCCGGGCGGGATGACGCCGCCCACCACGATCACGATGTCGTCGCCGCCGGCCGCGGCCAGCTCCTCGCGCAGCGCGGGCACCAGCGTGAGATGCCCGGCGGCCTGAGACGAGACCCCCACGATGTGCACGTCGGCCTCGGCGACATGGCGGACAACCTCGGCCGGGGTCTGGAACAGCGGGCCGACGTCCACGTCGAAGCCCAGGTCGGCGAACGCGGAGGCGATCACCTTCTGCCCCCGATCGTGGCCGTCCTGGCCCATCTTGGCCACCAGGATCCGCAGGCGCCTCCCCTCCGCCTCGGCGAAGCGGTCGCCGGCCTCGCGGACGGCGTCGGCACCGGCGCCCATCTCCTGCCGGTACACCCCGGAGATGGTCTGCACGTTTGCCTGATGCCGCCCGAACACCCTCTCGAAAGCCTTTAGAGATCTCCCCCACCGTGGCGTGCGCCCGGGCCGCGTCCACCGCCAGGGCCAGCAGGTTGCCGCCGGTGGCCGCCCCGCGGGTGAGCGCCTCCAGCGCGGCGCGTACGGTCTCGCCGTCGCGTTCAGCCCGCAGCCGCTCGATCTGACGGGCGCGTACGGCGGTGTTGTCGACCTTGAGCACCTCCACCTCCGGCTCGGCGTCGGTACGGTACCTGTTGACGCCGATCACCGGCTGGACGCCGGAGTCGATGCGGGCCTGGGTGCGGGCGGCGGTTTCCTCGATACGGAGCTTGGGCAGCCCGGCCTCGATCGCCCTGGCCGTGCCGTCGACCTGTTCTACCTCGGCGATGTGCTGCTGCGCCTTGGCCGCGAGTCGCCGGGTGAGGGTCTCGACGTAGTAGGAGTCGCCGCAGGGGTCGATCACCCAACCGCGATCGTCGCGGTGTCCGACGCGGTCCGCATCGTGCTGGCGCATAACGTGGCGGACGCCGAGGTGTCGCTGCACCGCTACCGCCTCGTCGGCCGCGTCCCCGCCCCTCCGCCACCGGGAGAACGCCAGCGTCGCCCGCTACCAGCGGCTGTTCCGCGTGCATCGACAAATGGCTGGCCGGGACCCCCGACGCCGATTTGCGCGCCGAACTCATGGCCGTCTCGGTCGTCGCGGCGCACAACCAGGTCCTGCCCGGCTGGTTGGGCGCCGGCGGCACCTACTCATGAAGCCATCCAGGCCCATCTGCAGCCACGTACATCCGACAAAGAGCGGTGAACTGACATGGCACGAATCCTGCGGCGGCATCTACAGCAGCACGGCCAGCAGGAAGCCCGCAGTGAGGGAACTAGTCGCGATCGAGCGCGCAGAACGGGTCATCGGATCGACAAGTTTTGTGGCGGTTGTTACGACACCATAGCGGTGTACCGTACTCACACCGATGGCACGAACGGAGTCGTCGTGGCCGCTAACAATGACATGGCGGGGCGTAGGCGCCGTTTCATCGGCGGCTTGCGGGTATCAGGAGGTCAGAATTTCCATCCTGGCGGACTTGCATGACGGCCAGGTCGGCAGAGACTTCCTCGACCTGCTGACTACGGTTGTGCGGATGCAACTGCGGCGCCTTCCGATCTTGTACACGGACCGACGTCTGGACAACGATCTTGTCGGCGATTTCATGCAGGACTTTGTCACGGAGCGCTGGGAGCGCACGGTCACCGCGCTCCTGGCCGAGGCAACCGACGACGAATCGCTGGAACGGCTGCTGCACCGAATCGTGCGCTCCTGGCTCATCGACCAGGTCCGTAAGACCGACCGCGGGTCGGTTCTGCGCCGCATCAAGGATCATCTGGCCGAGGATCCGGCATTCGAAGTGGTGCCCGACCACGAGGCGGGCGGAGGCCGGTGGCGCCTGGCCGATAGCGACGGTCCGCCCTGGGGTGGCCGCATGGAGGATCTGGTAGCCGCGGCCTACAAGGTGCCTGCCAGGGCGGTTCGGTGGAGCGATCCGACACGGCGGCCCCCGATCGCCTGTGCCACCGACCTCACCGCCATCTTGCGGGAGGTGATGACGGCTGCCGGTCATCAGAGCCTAGACCTGCAGCAACTCGTGATGGTGATCACACAGCGCTTCCCGGCGACGATGGATCCGGAGTCCCGCACTATCGACGCGGACAAGGACGCGATCACCGCCACCGAGCCGACCCCGGACCTGGCGTGGGAGGCCCACCAGGTGGCGTCCGAGCGGGCGAGCATCGCCGCGAACATCTTCGCCCAGCTGACGCACGACGAACGGCAGTTGCTTCCGATAATCCTCGATGGGAAGGCGGTGGAGACACATCTCAGCTGTGGGCGCAGCACTGCCTACAACCGGATCAATAAGTTGAAGGCCCTGATTCGAGAGCTCGCGGGTGCCTGCGATGATCCAGAACAGGTCGTGCTGGAGGTGCTGGCGCTATGTACCTCCTGATCGCGCTCCGGCTCGACGCAGTGGGGCGGTTCGAAGGCGGTGCCACAACTGGCGTGTCAAATGTGTTGGACAATCTGTCCGATGCGCCGTCAGTCCCCAGTGCAGCGTCCCGTCCGGAGAGAAAGAAGGTCAGTCGTGACGGCTGATGTGCCTGACCGCTTGCAGAGACTGGCCGCCGCGATGCAGGTGCCCGCACCGCTAACCTCCGCCGGGCTGCGCGACCGATTCGGCGACCCAGACCACCTTGAACCGGCAGTTGGCCAGGTATGGCGCGCTGAGTGGGACGACGTGTCGCGGCTCGTGCTGCTACTCGCGGCCGAGGAACGGCATTGGCGGGTTGTGCCCGTGTCGGTCGAGCCCACTGGTGAAGACGACCACAGCCTCGTCGTCGACACAAGCCACACGGCGTTCGCGGTCGAGGTCACGGCCTGGGCTGGGCTGTCCGCCTTGATCCCGACTGGGACACTCAGCCGTGTCATCGACGACTGGAGCAGGGACATCACCAATTGGTGTGCCGACACGGCGGGCGGCACCTTACACGAACCACCCGCCGGGACCCGCCGTGGAGGCCCAGCAACCGATCCTTTTAGCGCCAGCGCCACAGTCCGCGCCAGTCTGGCAGACGATCTCGACGTCCTGGTCGCGGCGCCGTTGGTTCCGATTCAAGCATCGACGCCCGTAGATCTGAAGGCCGCCACCGGCCGTGTGGGCCTAGCCGCTGTGATCGCCGCCCTCCAACTCCCGCAGCCAACGGTGATGAAGATTGTGCAAGGCAAGCACCCAGTGACGAAACAGCAAGCCCATGTCCTGGCCGGGCTGTTCGGCTACGCCGCCGAAGAGATCATGATGGCGGCAGGCGGACTGCCATTGGGCTTGGCGACCGAATTGGAACAGCCGCGTTGGCGGGAGACGTGGCGGTCACTATGCCGCCGGTTGGGGGTCAGCGAGTACGCCGCACGGCTGCAGGCCGGTTACGGCGCGTTCGCCACGGCGTTCCGTCAGACCGGAGGTACGGCACCGGATTGGCGCAGCCGAATCAGCCAGTGGCTTGCAGCCCGTGAGGACGAGACGGCGGAGTGAAGCATGACGAGTAGGGCCTCGGAGGCGGTACAGATGCAGGTCACGGCGATGCTGGACCTGCTGGAGCGCGACCGGCCGGGCATGCTCGACCGGCTCCGCACCGACGCCCTTGCCGAACTCCAGACCTGGCCGGAGGTGCGGGTGCATTTGGTCACCGAAGCGCTGCCTACCGCCGAGGGGTGCTCGGTGGCAGGCAGCTACGGGGACGAAGAGCAGCCGCCGGCCCTGTGCGTGGTCCGGTCGGCGTCGACGCGTCGCCGCCAGTTCACCGTGCTACACGAACTCGGTCACCATCTACAGAGGACCGATTTGGATCTCGGCACCGCAGTCGTGCTCGCGGACGGGGATCGGTTCGAGGACGACGCCTGCGACCTGTTCGCCGCCCGGGTGCTGCTGCCCGACTCTCTGGTCGCAAGCTGCTTCGACGACCGCACGCCGATACCGGGCGACATCGTCGCGCTCTACCGCAAGTCCAGCGCCTCACGAGCCGCGTGCATGGTCCGGGCGGCCGAACACCTCAGCAGCTTCGGCGCGGTCGTGCTCTACGACGCCGCCGGTGTTGTATCGTTCGCCGCCGCGAGGGGCAGCGTCTACCCGCCGGCCCGCGGCAGCGACCAGTCACAGACGGCGCTGGTCGCGGCGGCGTTGCGCGACCCGAGCCGCGCGGACGGGATGCCGTTCACCGTCGATGACACCAGGATCCGGTACCGGTCCGGGCACGCCAGCGGCCCGCTCTACGGGCAGGCCACCTGGTGTGACGGCTATCTGGTCGCGGTCCTGGTGGAGCACCACGCACCGTGGCGGACCTTCTCCCCACCCCGGGACATCATCCCGTCACGGCAGCCGCAGTGGGCCGAGTGCCAGGTGTGCGTCAACTCCTACGAGGTGACCGACATCTGCGGCACCTGCGGTGAACCGCGCTGCCCGTCCGGGCACTGCGAGTGCAGCCTGCGTCGAGAGCGGCACTGCGAGCGGTGCAAGTTGACGTACGGTCCCGCGATGTTTCCGGGCAACGGGGCTATCTGCCGGGACTGCCTCTGACCTGCCGCCGCTGGCCTGTTGGACAGATCGCGGGATGCGTCGTCAGGGGTTGGTGAGGGCTACCGACAGTCCTACGGCACCCGGCCAGGGTGCTGCCACTGATGCGCTGTGCCGGGGCCAGCGCGGGAATGGGGGGCCACTACATGGGGCACACTGCCGATCTCTTGTCCAGCGTCCGTACGCAGATCGACGCCGACGACGTACCGCTGAAGGAAGCCCGCACCCGGCTTCAACTGGTCCGCGATGTCGCCGAGGGCTTCCCTGGTTCCTTGCGCACCTACGCCAGCGGCTCGCTGGCCCACCACACGATGAACCGGCCCGTGACCGATGGGGACGGCGGGCTGGTGCTGGACCGCCGCTGCTATCCGAGGCTTGGCCCGGAGGGTGGAAACGAAACCCCGAGTGAGGTGGCCGGGGAGCTTTGCGCGTTGCTGGGCCCGGCGATCCGCGAGATGTACCCGAAGGCGCGATGCGGCACCTCGAAGCGCGGTCCGAAGCTGTGGTTCAACGCGCCGGTCAACGGCCAGGACCCGACGGTGGATCTGGTTGTGGCGCTGACCCGCCGCGACGGTGACGGCCTCTGGATCCCCAATCTGGAGAAGGACAGGTGGGAGGCATCGCATCCGGAGGGGCATGTCGCCCTCTTCAACGCCGGCCCGGCCTCACTGCGGCAGACCCGCCGCATTGTGATCCGGTTACTGAAGGCCTGGAACAAGCAGTACAGCAGCCCCGGTATGTCCTCCTTCCACCTGTCGGCTCTCGCCTGGGAGTTCATAGTCAGCGGCTTGGGCGTGCCGACTGCCCTGCACACGGTGCTCGACCGAGCCGCCACGCGGATCAGCCGCGGGTACGCCACGCCGGATCCGGCAGGAGTATCCGCTCCGCTGAAGCTGCTGCTCGGCCGCGAAATCGTTGCGAGCCGGCTACGCAAGGCCGCCGACGCGGTCGCCGAAGCGATCGAGCACGACACCGACGAGGTCGCAGTGCAGATGGCGCTGCACAAGATGTTCTGGAAGTACATCGACGACCCGACTGGCGGTGGGCTGGCCAGAACCGCAGACCTGCTGCGGCAGCGCCGACCGGTGCCCACCACAGCGCTGGGCCTCGGCGGCGCGGCGGCGCTGGTCGTGCCGACCCGCGCGTACGGTGGCCGGTCGCTGCTGTGACCCGTGTCCCCCGGCGGGAGCCGGCCTGGTTCGCCAGGCCAGCTTTCCGCCTGCGGTTCGTCTCCGAGCTCGCCGGGACCGGTGTGCCGGTCCGGGTGATCCGCCCGCCTCAGCGTTTCCGAGGCGGATTCGCCGTTCGGTGCACCGTTATCCCGCCGGGTGTCGAACCGCGCCAGGTGACGATCGTGTTCTCCGTCGGCTCACCGGAGGTCCCCCGCGTGTTCGCAGACGGACCGACAGAGTCGCCGCACCGCTACTCCGGCGGGGAGCTGTGCATGTGGTGGCCGTTCGACGGGCCGGAGCGGCGGTGGCTACGCCGCGACGGCGGGGCGGCGCTGCTCGGCCAGATCGTCGCGCATCTGGTGCGGGAAGAATGGTGGCGGCGCACCGGTGAGTGGGTCGGCGAGGAGGCGCCCCACGCTGCTCAGGACGGTCAGGAGGACGAGTGATCCCTACCCCATCGCCGACGGTATCGGCCAGCCCCGCATCGACTCCATCCAGCGCCGCGCCTCCGGTTATGCCGACGAGCAACCCAACCGTCGTGTCAGTGACCGGCACTGCCTCACCGGTCCCGGCGGCTCCGGGCGCACAGCTGTCGCCGGCCTCGAACTCGGTGACGGCGGCAGTGCTGTCCGCGGCGGTGATTGCGGCAATAATCAGCGCGACAGTCGCCGCTTGTACCGCGGTGTGGACCACGCGGCGCAAGAGCCGCGAGGAGGAACGCGCCCGGCAACGCGACCTGTTCGCCAGGGCGTACCAGGCGTACGCGGCGTACAAGGAGATGCCGTATGCGATCCGTCGACGCCGCCATGATGACGCGGCCGCTGAGCGCATCCGTTTGTCGGAGACCACACGGGAGATCCAGAGCCAGCTGAGCTACTTCGCCGTGTGGACCGCCGCCGAGTCCGGAGCCGTGGGCGATGCCTATGCCGCGCTCGTGCGTGAGCTGCGCAAGGTAGCTGGGGGCGCGATGCGCGAGGCGTGGTTGGCCGAGCCCATCATCGACGACGCGGCGATGAATATTCCGCCGGCGGTCATCGACCTCTCGTCGTTGACGCCGTTAGAAGAGGCCTTCACCGATGCCGTTCGCGCCCACCTCGCTGCGATCGCTCCATGGTGGACGAAGTAGTTTGCCGCCCCGGTCCTGTTCTCGACTGGTTACCTGTACTGGGAGGTGAACCCCCGAGTCGGCCCCACGTCGGGGGACCTACCTTCAACGGTGGCGGCGCGTGGGGCGCTGTCTGCGGATGTCTCAACCCACGTCCTTTACGCCGTAGATTTCTCAACGGTCACTCAAGCGAACCGGAGGACCCGTGACCAAATGACCGGGCTTCGGGCAGGTCATTTGAACACACCGCAGCAGCGCACCCTCGTTGACCGTGGATCCCCTGGTCAGCTCCGGTATTGATGGGTACCGGTCGGGAGCGGTCGGCACGTTCCGCTTCACGGTCAAACGACGGTCAGACATCAAAAGAGCCTGATCACTTGGAGAGTGATCAGGCCTCTGACCTGCTAGAACAGTGTCGGGACGGCGGGATTTGAACCCACGACCCCTTGACCCCCAGTCAAGTGCGCTGCCAAACTGCGCTACGTCCCGTTGCCCTGGTCTCCCGGGGCACATCCAAACCTTAGCGCAGTTTCCGCTCTCGTGCGTACACGAACCGCGCCGGTGGGCCTAGGCTGGCGATCATGGGCAGGAAGGCGCGGATCGACCAGGAAGAACTCGTCCGGCTGGCCGGCGAGGGATGGACCAACGCCCGCCTCGCCGAGCACTTCGGCGTCACGGAGTCGGGCGTCCTGCAGGCGAAGCGCGCGGCCGGTCTGTCCAAGCCGATGACGGACCACAGCCGCGCCCTGCCGTGGAAGCTCCGGCGCGAGCACAGCCAGAGCGGCCCCGCCACCAACCTCCGGAACCTCTCCGCCGCGTCCCAGGGCCGCCGGGTCCCCAAGGACAGGCTCAACACCGCCCTACGGTGGGCGAGCCGGCTGGTCGACAACGGGCTCGACATCGCCTACGACCCCGAGCAAGGCTTTCATGAGGTGCCCGCCGGGGACGACTCTCACGTCGCCCGGGTCCTCGCCGAGGCCCGTGCCGCCACGGACGCGGCGGGCACCAGTCCCTGACCGTACGGCTCACACACCGTCGCGGGGCACTGGCCTGGTCTCCTCGCGTACGTGCACGTGGCGTTCGCCCGGATGGACGGCGGTGTGCGACTCGGTTTCCTGGACGTGGACGTGCGGCTCGGCCGCCGGGTCCACGGTGTACATCGTGTCCGGCTCGATCGTCTCCACCGTCTCCTCGGCCGTCCGCGGACGGCGCGTGTAGCGAGTAGTCAGCACCATGCCGACGACTCCCACAAGCATGAGAATCCAGCCGATCATTTGTAGGTCGATTCCAGGAACGTCCCATTTGACGGCGAACGCGAGAACCGCGCCGACCGCGATGAAGGCGAGACTGGCCCCGAAGCCCATGGCTACCTCCTCTGCTGGTCAACCGCCCTTTACCCCCAGAATCCACGATTACGCAAGGCGTGAAGGCCGCATTCCCGGGCAGTGCGGATGAACAACGCACTCACCCCTGGAGGCAGATATGAACGCCGTAGCATGGGTGGCCGTCGTGATCGTCGCCGTGCTGGTGATCCTGGCAGTCGGCTACCTCGTGTCGGCAAGCAACCGCCGGCGCCACCTGCGCGACCGTTTCGGGCCCGAATACGAACGGACTGTGCGGGAGAGCGACAGCCGTAGGGAGGCCGAGCAGGAACTGCTCGCCCGCGAGGAGCGCCACGCCAAGCTGGACATCCGCCCGCTCGCCCCGCAGACCCGGGACCAGTACGCGAGGAAGTGGACCGAGGTTCAGGAGCGGTTCGTGGACGCTCCCGGCTTCGCCGTGACCGAGGCGGACGCGCTGGTCACCGCAGTGATGGCGGAGCGCGGCTACCCCACGGACGAGTTCGAGCAGCGTCTGAGCGACCTGTCGGTCGCCCACGCCGCCACGCTCGACCACTACCGCAAGGCCCACGACATCAGCAGCCGCGCCGCCCGGCAGGACGCCACGACGGAGGAGCTGCGTCAGGCGATGGTCCATTACCGCGCGCTGTTCCAGGAGCTTCTCGGTGACGGCGCCGAGGTCTCTCCCGACGACCACGTCAACGGCGCCGCGTACACCGCCGACGGCTACGACGGCGCCTCGATGAACGGTCACCACGCGGACGTGCGGAAGGCGAGGCGATGACGATGCGGATGAACAGGCACCACGAGCGCGGCGAGGTCGCCGAGCAGCCGACTCCCGAGACCCCCGAGCCTCTCGAGGAGGAGGCGCGCAGAGAGAGGGCTCTCGCGGACGCCGGGCGGGACGAGCACGAGGGTCCCGGCCCGGTCTACTCCCCCAGCGAGGCCAGCGACGCGTACACCGCCGGCTACGCCGACGCCACGGCGCGGGACACCGGCGACCAGGCGTACGCGGACGCAACAGCCGACGCGGACGGCGACGGCCGCCGCTTCCGTGAGCCGTACGGCCAGGCGGGCGACGACGTCCTCACGTCGCCCCGGACCGGCGGCGGGCACACGGCCGACGGCGACCGCCTCGTCGCGGGCCGCCGCGTGGACGACGACGACGAGGGCGGCCGGACCTACGACAACGCCGCCGACGGCGCGTACGAGGTCCGGGATGCCGACGCCGGAACGGCCGGCACCGGGTACGCCCGGGACGGCCTGGCGGCCGGGGACGCCACAGCGGACACCACAGCGGACACCACGGCCGACACCACGGCCGACACCACGGCCTACGGCGACACCGGAACCGGCACCACGGCGGACACCACCACGGACACCACCGCCGGCACCTCTGCCGTTCCCTCCGTGGACGGCCCCGTGGCCTACCCCGCCACCACCACGACCGCGGCCTCCGGCGCGGCCTCCGTCCTGGACGAGACGCTGGAAGGCCGGTGGCGCGAGATCAAGTCGGGTTTCGTCGACGATCCCCGTCACTCGATCGAACAGGCGGACGCGCTCGTGGAGGAGGCCCTGTCGGCCTTCACCACCCGCCGCCAGGCGCTGCTCGACCAGTGGAAGGACAACGAGCGGGGCGACACCGAGGCGCTGCGCCTGGCCCTGCACGAGTACCACGCGTTACTAGCCCAGTTGACCCGGAAGTGAGGTAACAATGCTCGCCATCGCCGCGGCGGTCGTCTTCGGGATCGCCTTCCTCCTCGATCTCCTCAACGCGAGCATCGGCATCGGCATGACCGCGCTGATCGCCCTCGGTCTCTGCCTGCTCGCCCTGCACCAGGCCGGTGTCGGCACCGCCGGGGTGAACTCCTGGCGCGGCGGCTGGCGCGGCGGACGCGTCCGTCGCTGACCCCGGCCCTCTCGCCATCAGCCTTTCTCCCCTACCGAATCGCGGCCGCGACGGGTACGAAGGTCTCGCGGGAGCCCCTCCCGCGAGACCCGCCGCGAACCCGGTCCGTCCCCCGGACCCCTGAGGAGGCCGTGATGCCACACAAGGTGGAAGAGGTCATGACGCGCGATCCGGTGACTCTGCCGGAGGAGGCCCCCGTGGTGAAAGCCGCCAAGCTGATGCGTGACCGCGGGATCGGCGACGTACTGGTGGTCGAGGACGGCCGGCTTCGCGGTCTGGTGACCGACCGGGACATCGTCGTACGCGCGGTCGCGGAGGGCAGGGACCTCGCCACCACTCCGCTGGCGACGCTGTGCACCAGTGACGTGGTGACCGTCGGCCCGGACCAGGACGTGGTGGAGGCCGCGCGGTTGATGCGCGAGAAGGACGTGCAGCAGCTCCCCGTGGTGGTGGACGGGCACCCGGTCGGCGTCGTCGCCCTGGCCGACCTCGCCCCACGCCCCACAGCCGATCTCGCCGCACATCCCACGACCGAGCTCGCCCCACGCTCCACAACCGAACTCGCCGCACATCCCACGACCGAGCTCGCCCCACACCCCGCAACCGGCCGCGCCGCACACTCCCCAACCGGCCACGCTCCCGGCCTGCCGACCGGCCGCACAGCCGACCTCGCCCCACATCCCCTGACCGGCCACGCTCCCGGCCGCACCACCGCCCCGGACCCGGGCGCTCGACCCGCCCCGGACCCGGCCGTTCAACCCGTGCCGGCTCCGGCCCCGCGCTGAACCGCACGCCGGGGGCACGCTCCCGGACGGCGGCATCGCCACCGCGGCTGACCCGAAAATCATGGGTGAGCAAGCTAGCTGCTCATATACCGTGTTCCGCATGATTTTGCCCCTCCAGCGACGCGCCGCCCGCCCTGGACCACAGCCGTGCTGACCCGGCTTCTCCGCACGTACCTGCGGCCCTACTCACCCGCGCTCACGGCGGTGGTGCTGTTCCAGCTGGTCGGCACCATCGCCTCCCTCTACCTGCCGAGCCTGAACGCCGACATCATCGACCAGGGGGTGGCCACCGGCGACACCGGCTACATCCTGGGCACCGGCGGCTGGATGCTGACCGTGTCCTTCGTGCAGATCGCCTGCTCGATCGCGGCGGTCTACTACGGCGCGCGGGTGGCGGCGGGGTTCGGCCGGGACGTCCGGTCGGCGGTCTTCCACCGGGTGAGCGGCTTCTCCGCGCGTGAGGTGGCCCAGTTCGGGGCGCCCTCGCTGATCACGCGTAACACCAACGACGTCCAGCAGGTCCAGATGCTCGTGGTGATGACCTGCACGATGCTGGTCGCCGCGCCCATCATGGGGGTCGGCGTCATCATCATGGCCCTGCGTCAGGACGTCGGGCTGTCGTGGCTCATGCTGGTCTGCGTCCCGGTGCTGCTGGTCTCGATCGGGCTGATCGTCTTCCGCATGGTCCCCCAGTTCCGTGCCATGCAGACCCGCATCGACGAGGTGAACCGGGTGCTGCGCGAGCAGCTGTCCGGCATCCGCGTGGTGCGGGCCTTCGTCCGCGAACGCGAGGAGACCCGCCGGTTCGCCGCCGCGAACGACGCGCTGACCGGTACGGCGCTGCGCGTCGGGCGGCTGACCGCGCTCATCTTCCCCACCGTGATGCTGATCCTCAACGCCTCCAGCGTCGCCGTGCTGTGGTTCGGCGCCGCCCGGGTGGACAGCGGCGAGATGCAGGTGGGCGCCCTCACCGCGTTCCTCATGTACCTGCTGCAGATCCTCATGTCGATGATGATGGCCACCTTCATCTCGATCATGATCCCGCGCGCCGCCGTCTGCGCGGAGCGCATCGTCGAGGTGCTCGACACCGAGTCGTCGGTGCGCCCGCCCGAGCGCCCGGTGCGCCAGGTGGACCGCCGGGCCGACCTGGAGCTGCGCGACGTCGGGTTCCGCTACCCGGGCGCGGCGGCGCCGGTGTTGTCCGGCGTCTCCTTCCGGGTGACCGCGGGACAGACCACCGCCGTCATCGGCAGCACCGGATCGGGGAAGACGACCCTGGTCTCCCTGGTCCCCCGGCTGTTCGACGCCACGTCCGGCGCGGTGCTGATCGACGGGGTCGACGTACGCGAGCTCGATCCCCGGATGCTCTGGACACGCATCGGCCTGGTGCCGCAGAAGCCGTACCTGTTCTCCGGCACCGTCGCGAGCAACCTGCGGTACGGCAACCCGGACGCCACCGACGAGGAGCTGTGGGAGGCGCTGGAGATCGCCCAGGCCCGCGACTTCGTCGAGGCGATGCCCGAGGGCCTGCAGGCGCCGATCTCCCAGGGCGGCACCAACGTGTCGGGCGGGCAGCGGCAGCGCCTGTCCATCGCCCGGGCGCTGGTGGCCAAACCCGAGATCTATCTGTTCGACGACTCGTTCTCGGCCCTCGACCTGTCCACCGACGCCCGGCTGCGGGCCGCGCTGCGCCCGTACACGGCCGGCGCCGCGGTGGTGATCGTCGCCCAGCGGGTCTCCACCATCGCGGACGCCGACCAGATCGTCGTCCTGGACGACGGCGTCGTCGCCGGCATCGGCACCCACGAGGAGCTGCTCGGCTCCTGCCCGACGTACGTCGAGATCGTCGAGTCCCAACTGACCGCGGGGAGTGCGGCATGAGCGAGCGGCCCACGGCACCTGCACGGCCCCGCCCCGCGGGAGGCGGCGGTTTCGGGCCCTTCGGCGGCGGCCAGATGCCGGCGGAGAAGTCGCTGAACTTCGGCCCCTCCGCCCGGCGGCTGCTGCGGCGGCTGAGCCCGGAACGGCCGAGGATCATGGCCGTGATCGCCCTCGCCGTGGTCAGCGTGGTGCTCTCCGTCATCGGGCCGAAGCTGCTCGGCCGCGCGACCGACGTGATCTTCAGCGGGGTGATCGGCGGACGGCTGCCCGCGGGGGCGACCAAGGAGCAGGCCGTGCAGGGGCTGCGCGCCTCGGGCCACGGCGACTTCGCCGACATGCTCGCGGGGATGGACGTCGTCCCCGGCCGCGGCATCGACTTCGGCGAGCTGGGCACCGTCCTGGCGTGGGTCCTCGGGCTCTACCTGGCCGCGTCGCTGTTCATGTGGCTGCAGGGCTACCTGCTCAACGACGTGACGCAGCGCACGGTGTTCCGCCTGCGGGCCGACGTCGAGGACAAGCTGAACCGGTTGCCGCTGAAGTTCTTCGACGGCCAGCCGCGCGGCGAGCTGCTCAGCCGGGTCACCAACGACATCGACAACGTGTCCCAGACCCTGCAGCAGACGCTGAGCCAGCTGCTGAGCTCGCTGCTCACCGTTATCGGCGTGCTGGTCATGATGTTCGTGATCTCGCCGCTGCTCGCGGCGATCGCGCTGGTGACGATCCCGGTCACGATGATCGTGACCGGGCAGATCGCCAAGCGTTCGCAGAAGCAGTTCGTCGCGCAGTGGGCGCACACCGGCACGCTCAACGCCCACATCGAGGAGGCGTTCACCGGGCACGAGCTGGTGAAGGTCTTCGGGCGGGGCCCGGAGGTCGAGGAGGTCTTCCGGGAGCGGAACGACGCCCTGTACACGGCGAGCTTCGGCGCCCAGTTCATCTCCGGGATCATCATGCCCGCGATGATGTTCATCGGGAACCTGAACTACGTCGCCATCGCGGTCGTCGGCGCCGTACGGGTCGCCGGCGGCTCGATGAGCCTGGGCGACGTCCAGGCGTTCATCCAGTACTCCCGGCAGTTCACGCAGCCGCTGACCCAGGTCGCCTCGATGGCCAACCTGCTGCAGTCGGGCGTGGCCTCCGCCGAGCGGGTCTTCGAGCTGCTGGACGCCGAGGAGCAGGAGCCCGACCCCGCCGCCCCGGCGCTGCCCGCCACCCGGCGGGGGCGCGTCGAGTTCGAGCACGTGTCCTTCCGGTACGACCCCGGCCAGCCCCTCATCGAGGACCTGTCGCTGGTGGCCGAGCCCGGGCACACGATCGCGATCGTCGGCCCGACCGGCGCGGGCAAGACCACGCTGGTCAACCTGGTCATGCGCTTCTACGAGCTGGACGCGGGCCGCATCACCCTCGACGGCGTCGACATCACCGCGATGCGCCGCGAGGACCTGCGCGCCCAGATCGGCATGGTGCTCCAGGACACCTGGCTGTTCGGCGGGACGATCCGCGACAACATCGCCTACGGCAACCCGCGGGCGACCGACGAGGAGATCCTGGCCGCGGCCCGGGCGACGTACGTCGACCGGTTCGTGCGCACCCTGCCGGACGGGTACGACACGGTGATCGACGAGGAGGGCGGCAACGTCAGCGCGGGCGAGAAGCAGCTGATCACCATCGCCCGCGCCTTCCTCGCCGACCCGTCCCTGCTCATCCTGGACGAGGCGACCAGCTCGGTCGACACCCGCACCGAGGTCCTCGTGCAGCACGCGATGGCCGCGCTGCGCAGCGACAGGACGAGCTTCGTCATCGCCCACCGGCTGTCCACGATCCGCGACGCGGATCTCATCCTGGTGATGGAGTCGGGCAGCATCGTCGAGCACGGCACCCACGACGAGTTGCTCGCCGCCGGGGGCGCCTACCACCGGCTGTACTCCGCTCAATTCGCCGGCGCCCTGGCCGATGACGACGCCCCCGCCGCCGAAATCGGGTGAGCGGTGCCGCGTGGCCCAGGGTCGCGCGGCACCCGCCCGAGCCGTCACGAACGGGCGGACAGGGTGAACTCCTTGCGTGGTTCCTCGATGGCCCCCATCGCGATGATCTCGCGGGGGAAGAACAGCCCGAGCGTCCAGTCCATGAGGATCCGGGTCTTCTTGTTGAAGGTGGGCATCCGCGTCAGGTGGTAGGTGCGGTGCATGCACCAGGCGGGGAACCCGCGCAGCTCCCGGCCGTAGATCTGCGCGACGCCCTTGTAGAGTCCCAGGGTCGCCACCGACCCGGCGTACTTGTGCCGGTACGGCCGCTGGGCCTGCCCGCGCAGCGCCGCCAGCAGGTTGTCGGCCAGCCTCTTGGCCTGCCGTACGGCGTGCTGGGCGTTGGGCGGGCAGAACTGGCCCGGCCGGGTGAGGTCGGGGACGGCGGCGCAGTCGCCCGCGGCGAACGCGAAATCGGTCCCGTGCACCCGCATGTAGGGGTCGACTCTGATCCTGCCCTTCTTGTCCAGGGGCAGGTCGCCCGCGGCGACCAGCGGGTTCGGCTTGACGCCCGCCGTCCAGACGAGGGTGTCGGTGTCGAACTCCTCGCCGTCGCTCAGCACGATGTGGCAGCCCTCGGCGGACTTCAGCAGCGTGCCCATGCGGATCTCGATGCCCCGCTCGCGCAGCTGCTGGGCCGTCCATTTGCCCATGTCGGCGCCCACCTCGGGCAGGATGCGGTCGGTGGCCTCCACGAGCACCCAGCGCATGTCCTCGCGGCTGAGCCCGGCGAAATACTTGAGCGCGTCGGCCGCCATGTCCTCGAGCTCGGCCAGCGCCTCCACGCCGGCGTAGCCGCCGCCGACGAACACGAAGGTGAGGGCCCTGCGGCGGACCTCGGGGTCCGGGGTGGACGCGGCGATGTCGAGGCGGCCGAGCACGTGGTTGCGCAGGGCGATGGCCTCTTCGATGGTCTTGAAGCCGATGCCGTGCTCGGCCAGGCCGGGCACCGGCAGCAGCCGTGAGATCGAGCCCGGCGCCATGACGAGATAGTCGTAGTCGATGGTGAGGTCGGGCCCCTCGTGCGGAGACAGCTCCGCCTTGCGGTCGGCCAGCCGCACCTGGGTGACCCGCCCACTGAGGATCTGGCACCGGTTCAGCACCCGCCTGAGCGGGACCACGACGTGCCGCGCCTCGATGTTCCCCGCGGCCGCCTCCGGTAGGAAGGGCTGGTAGGTCATGTAGGAGTCGAGGTCCGCGACGGTCACCAGTGCCTCGCCGCGGCGGAGCCTGCGCTGCAGGCGGAGTGCTGTGTACATGCCGACGTATCCGCCGCCGACGATCAGAATCCGTGGGACAGCCATGGCTGTTCCCTACCCCTACGCGAGGAGGAAACGCATCGTCACCCTGGTCCCCCTGGGCCCGGTGGTGACGTGCAGGTCGTTGCTCAGCATGCGCGCGACCCACAGCCCCATGCCGCTGGTCGCGTTCTCGGGCGGCGGGTCGTGGCCCGGCTCGCCCTCGAAACGCCACTGCCGGCCGTCGTCGTGGACGGCGACCACCAGGGCCGGCCCCTCCCGCCAGATGGCCAGCCGCGCCTTGGTCGACCCGTGGGTGACCGCGTTGGTGGCAACCTCGTTGAGCGCGACGAGGAAGTCGCCGATGGCGTCTTCCCGCATGCCGCGACGCAGCGCCTCGGTGGCGGCGAACTCCCGCAGATCGGGCAGATCGACTAAGGAGAAGGCGCGCTCCCTTGCCGCTCCGGTGACGTGCGCGGGAACGCCGTCATCTTTCACCCGGTACACGCCTCCCGCCGGAAATCTGGCTGTCTCAGGATCTATGGGCTGTGGGCAGGACGAAGATACCCCGGGACACCGCCTCGGCACAGGCGGTGTCCCGGGCATCGTCGCATCCTCTCATCCCGCGACGAGCTCCGCCCGGAGCTGGTCGAGGGTCTTGCGGAGGATACGAGAGACGTGCATCTGCGATATCCCGAACTCCGCCGCGATCTCGGCCTGGGTCATGTTGCCGTAGAAACGCAGCAGGAGGATGTTCTTCTCCCGCTCGGGGAGAAGGTCGATGAGAGGCTTCAGCGCCTCGGCGTCCACCAGGGTGTCGAGCGCGTCGTCCTCTTCGGGGATCACGTCGCCGAGGGCGGCGGCGTCGTCGTCCGCGCCGATCGGCGCGTCCAGGGAGAGGGTGCTGTACGCGGCGGAGGCGTCCATGGTGAGGAGCATGTCCTCCTCGGACAGGCCCATCTTCTTGGCGAGCTCGGCGACGGTGGGGAACCGGCCCAGTTCCTGGGTCATGTCGGCGACGTGCCGGTTGAGCTCGGCCCGGCGCTCCTGGTAGAGGCGGGGCACCCGGACGGCCCAGGTGCGGTCGCGGAAGTGCCGCTTGACCTCGCCCGTCATGGTGACCATGGCGTAGCCGCGGAAGCTGTGGCCCAGGGTGGGGTCGAAGCCGTTGATGGCCTTCATGAGGCCGACGTACGCGGCCTGGAGGAGGTCTTCCATCGGCTCGCCGCGGTTCAGATACCGCCGGGCGATGTCCCTCGCCATCGGGCGGTGCATTTCGACGATCTTCTCACGGAGGCGTTCCCGCCGCTCCTCGGACAGTCCGTCCTCGGCCAGCTCGGCCAGGAGCTCTTCGGCGGTCGGATTGCTGGCGGTCTCTACACGGACCTCGGCAGCCATCTGCGCAGTCCCCTCGTATTTTTTCTCGCGAGGGCGCCTACGCGCTGGGGTGACCACGCAGAAGGCACGCCTCGCTACAGTATCGAGACGAGGCCCTCTGCTGGACCTCTGCTTCAGTATATTGCCCCAAAATCAGGAGTATCACCACCCCTTCGGCACCAGTAATGTTGCCGCAGAGGAGGCGCGAGGTGTTTAACAACGGGCTGCTGTCCCTGACGTCGAGCATGTCGGGGGACATCGTGGTGATCCATGTGAACGGCGTTCTCGACGCCACGACTCGTGATCAGTTCTCCGAATATCTGGACGCGGCGGCGGACGACCACGGCCCCGACATGATCCTCGACCTGGGCAGCGTCACGTTCATGGACTCCCGGGCCCTGGGGCTGATCGTGCACCATTGGCAGCGCTCGACCACGGCCGGCGGCAACTTCGCGCTCGTCTCCGTGCAGTACCCGAACTCCAAGGTGATGTGGGTGACCGGCCTGTCGGAGCGGCTGCCGCTGTTCGACACCCTCGACGAGGCCCTCGCCGCTTTCGCCGCCTGAACCCCGCCCCCCGAGCCCGGCCGAGCGGCCCGGGCCCATCCGAGCCCGGCTGAGCCCGCCCGGGCCGCGGACGGGCCCACCCCGGCGGCCTGCGCCCCCGCTCAGGCGGGAGCCGCTCCCCCGTGCTTCTGCTGGTGCTCGGTGACCAGAAGCTTGGCCAGGTCGGCCACCTTGACCTGGTGGTGCTGCGACACCCGCCTGAGCTCCTCGAACGCCTCCTCGGCGGAGCAGCCGCTCTTCGACATGATGATGCCCTTGGCCTGGTCGATCACCGACCGTCCCGCCAGGGCCTCCTGCATCTGCGCGGCGCCGGTCAGGACGTCGTCGAACTCCCAGATGTTGGCCAGCGCCACGGTGACCTGCTCGCGCAGCAGCGCCATGAGCGACCCGCCGGGAGCGAACACCCCCGGGCGCACGCCGTACAGGCCGAGGATCATGACGGCGCCTTCCACGGCGACCGGCACGACGAGCACCGAGCGCACCCCCTGCCGCACGGCGGTGGCCGCGTAGCGGGACCACCGCGACTCGCGCATCACGTCGGGGATCGCCACCGGGCGCCCGGTGGCCAGCGCCTCCCTCGACGGGCCCTCGCGCAGGTCGCGCTCCCGGTCGATCAGCGCGGTGAGCTCGCTGTGGGAGGCGGCCAGCAGCACGCGCTCCTCCATCCAGAGTTCGGCCGTGCCGCCGGCGCAGCCGGGGACCCCGCGCGCGACCGCCTCGGTGATGCCGCGCAGGACGCTCTCGGCCGACGTGCCCTCGGTGACACGGCCCAGAGCCGCGAGGTCACGCGCGAGGATGGATGTCGTCTCCATGGTAGAAAGACCATTCCCATTGTTTACGGGTTAATCCAGGCTGGATCGATTAGACCCGGGGTTTGGCGTAGCGTCTACGTCGAGAGAGGGGGGCAGCTTGCCCGACACCGCCGAGCTTGAGCGCGCGTTGAGCGGGCTCGCCGACCGCATCACCACCCTACGGGACGATCCCGATCCGGGTGCGATGCTACGGGAGCTGGACGCCGCCGAGGAACTGCTCCGCAAGGCCCTGAGCGAGCTGGTGCGCAGCCGCAGGCGCAGGGACGGCGGCAGCCAGCGCGAACAGAAACTGCTGCGGCAGGTGTTCCGCGCGCTGCCGATCCCCGTGATCATCATGGACACGGGCGGCACGGTGCGCCGCATCAACAACGAGACCACCCGCCTGCTCGGCAGCCCCGCCGGCTACCTGATCGGGCGCGCCTTCCCGCTGCTCGTCGACGTGACCGCCCGCGCCGCGTTCCGGCAGCGCTTCGCCGCCGTCCTCCACGGCGAGGACAACGCCTCGTTCCAGACCCGGCTGACGCACCAGGGCCGCGCCCACACCGTACGGCTGGTGCTGAGCCGCCTGCGCATGCCGGGCGAGCCGCAGGAGATGATCGCCGGGGTCGTGCTGCCCACCGAGGTCCAGCTGCCGGAGCCGTCCGTGCAGGCGGGCGCGCCCGACGACGCGGCTCTCCTGGCGGCGGCACGGCGGCACGAGCTGCTGTCGCGGCTGACCGGGCTGCTGCTGGACGAGGAGAGCCTGCGCGAGCCCGTCGCCCTGCTGCGGGCGGCCCGCCTGCTGGCTACGGAGACGGCCGACTGGGTGATCGCGGACGTCGCCGGCGACGGCGGCCTGGTCCGGTCGGTCGTCATCGGGCCGAGCGACCAGCCCATCGGGCGGCTGCAGCGGACGGTCGAGGAGACCCCGCCCGCGAAGACGCCGGTGGTGGAGCAGGTGATGGCCACGCAGAGCGGCGTCGTCCACGAGATGCTGAGCGACGACTCGCTGCTCGGCGGCGGCGTGCTCCAGGCGATGCGCGCGGGCTCGCTGCTCAGCGTGCCGATCCGCGCCGAGGACGAGGCGCGCGGTGTGCTCACGCTGGTGCGGCTGCGCGAACGGCCGCCCTTCGGCCTGGCCGACCTGGGTCTCATGGAGGAGATCGGCCTGCACCTCGGCCTGGCGATGCGGGCCCAGCAGGGGTTCCAGCGCCGGGCGCAGGCCGCCGACACCCTGCAGACCGGCGTGCTCCCCCGCACGCTCCCCGACATCCCCGGCTTCGAGATCGCGGCCGCCTACCATCCCGGCTCCGGCATGCGGGCCATCGGCGGCGAGTTCTACGACGTGTTCCCCGTGAAGAACGGGTGGGGCTTCGTCATCGGCAGCGCGGCGGGGCGCGGCGAGGAGGCGGCCGCCGTCACCGCCATGGTCCGCAACGGCCTGCGCGTGCTGAGCGTGTGGGAGGACGATCCGGGACAGGCCCTGCGCAAGGTCAGCGACGCCCTCGTCGCGCAGCATACGGGCCTGTTCGTGATGGCCGCCGCGGGCTTCGTCCGTGGCCGCAAGGTGCGGCTCGCCTCCGCGGGACACCATCCGGCGGCGCTGATCCAGCCGGGCGGCGCCGTCCGGTTCTCCGAGGGCGGCGGCGTCCCGCTGGGCTTCGAGGAGGGCTCGGTCCCCGCGACGGAGGAGCTCACGCTGTCGTCCGGGGAGACGCTCGTGCTGTACAGCGACGGTCTCGTGGGCTCGCAGAGCCCCGCCGGGGACAACTACGGCGAGCAGCGGCTCACCGAGGCCCTCGCCCGCTGCGCCGGGCAGCCTCCGGGCGCGGTCGTCAAGGCCATCGAGGAGGACCACCGGGCCTTCTGCGGCAGCCACGTGGTCGACGAGATCACCGTCCTCACGCTGCGCCGATCCCGCTGACGGGATTTGCCGCCCCCACCCGGACGTGGTGGACTGAAGGGGACGCGGTGCGTGGGGGCGATCGCATGGCAGAGCGATACGGACCGGTCGGCGTCCTCGGGTTGATTCACGAGGCCGGTCTCTACGGCTCCGGAGACGAGTTCCTCGAGATGGCCGTGCCGTTCGTACGGGACGGCCTCGGCAGGGGCGAACCGGTGCTGGTCACCACGACCGCCGAGAACCTCGATCTCCTCGGCGCCGCGCTGGGCGACGACGCCCGGGAGGTCGACTACGCCGAGAGCGCCTACTTCGGCCGCCGCACCGCGCAGCGGGCGGCGGCGTTCCTGCGCTACTGGGAGCGCAACGGGGCGCGCGGGCGGGTGCGCATCCTGGCCGAGCCGGTGTGGGCGGGCCGCTCTCCCCGCGACGTCGTGGCCTGGAAGCGGATGGAGTCGGCGCTCAACGTGATCCTCGCCGGCACGGGCGTGTGGATGATCTGCCCGTACGACACCGGGACGGCCGGTCCCGGCCTCGTCGAGGCCGCGATGCGCACCCACCCCTCGATCAGCGTCGGCGGCCGGGAGCGGCGGACGTCGCCCGCGTACACCGACCCGGCGCGGTTCATCGGCGAGTGCGACCGCGAACCGCTGCCGCAGGCTCCCCCGGGCGCCGCGGCCGCGACGATCGGCCACCTGCACGGCGTGCGGCACTTCGCCGGGAGGCAGGCCCGGCTCCACGGGCTGGCCGAGGACAAGAGCGCGCTGCTGTGCGTGGCCGTGCACGAGGCGGCCCGCTACCTGGGCCTGCCGCTGACCGTCCGGATGTGGGAGAGCTTCGGGGCGCTGGTGTACGACCTGTGGGCCGGCCGGGAGACCGGGTCCGGGTGCGATCCGCTCGCCGGTTTCACGCCTCCGGGGGCGGACGAGCGGCCCGGGGACGGCCTGTGGCTGGCCCGCCAGATCTGCGACCACCTGGACATACGGCAGGAGGCGGGCGGCTGCCGGATCAGGCTGCGGGCGGCCGCCTCCCGGCTGCAGGAGAGCGCATGATTTTTCCCGATTAGGCGTTTAGCGCGAATCAGAGTAAGGTAAACATCATCTACATCGAGCGTGCCTAGGACGCAGGCACACCCCTTTCAGACGCCTTCCTGTCTTGAGGTGTGCCATGGATATCGCGATCGTCTCCGCGCACGAGCTGACTCCCGACACTCCCGCCATCGCCCGTGAGCTGGGGCGGGGCCACCGGGTCACCGTCTACACCCGGTCGAAGGTCAAGGGGGACGGGGTCGAGCACGTGCCCGCCGGGCCCGACGTGGAGCTGTCGGAGAGCGACCTCCTCCCCTACATCTCGGACTTCAGCGACGGCCTGCGGCGCAGGTGGCGGGAGCACCGCCCGGACATCATCCACGCCTACTCGTGGTCGAGCGGCCTGGCCGCCATCGCCGGGTCCGAGGGCCTGGGCGTGCCGGTGACCCAGACCTTCCACAGCCACTACGACGACAGCCGGAGCGCCGCGCCCGTGCGGCGGCTGGAGTGCGCGATCGGGCGCCGCGCCAGGGCCGTCATCGCCGCCTGCGCCGACGAGGAGTCGGAGCTGATCCGGATGGGCGTGCCGCGCCGCAACATCTCGGTCGTCCCGCACGGCGTGGACATCGAGCGGTTCCGCCGCCAGGGCCCCGCCTTCCCGAGGGGCGAGCGGCCCCGTCTCCTGCACGTGGGGCACGTGGGCGCCGACTACGCCGTGCACGCGCTGCGGGCCGTCCCGGAGGCCGAGCTCGTGATCGCCGGCGGCGACGACCTGAGCGTCGAGCGGCTACGCGCCCTCGCCGGGGAGCACGGCGTGGCCGACCGCGTGGAGATGCTCGGCATGGTCCCGCACACCGCGATGCCCAAGCTCATGCGCAGCGCCGATCTGGTGCTGTCGCTGCCGCCGACCGTTCCCACGGGCACGGCGGCGCTGGAGGCCATGGCGTGCGGCATCCCGGTCATCGCCTCGGCCACCGGGGCGCACCTCGACTCGGTGGTGGACGGCGTGACCGGATTCCTGACCCGGCCCGACCGCCCGCTGGAGATCGCCCACCGGATCCGCCGCCTGCTCGGCGACGCCACCCTGCGTACGGCCATCGGCTACGCGGCCGCCGACCGCGCCCGTTCCCGCTATTCGGTCGAGCGAATCAGCATGGAACTGCTTCGCGTATATGAGAAGACCTGCGCGTAAAGGCAAGCGATATTACCGGATTAGGGCCGTTATCTGAGTGAAATCATGTGATTAACTCGGCTCATGTCACTTCATGGGCCTGGTTTAGCGGTGGCGGCGGCGATGCTCATCGCCGCCGCCACCGCATGTTCGAGCGGGGACTCCACGAAGGTGTTCAACGCCGGGGGCGAGTCCACCGCGCAGAAGTCCGCGTCCTCCCCCGGTTCCTCCGGCGTCCTGCCGGGAAACGCGAACGCGGCGGGTCTGGGCGCGACGCAGACCGCCACCGCGGCCGCCGCGACGTCCGACGAGGGCGCCGCCGGCCAGGAGGGCGAGAAGGCCGCGGAGAAGATCGGCGACGTCCCCGCGGCGTCGCCGCGTCCCTCTCCCAGCCCCTCGGTCGTCTCCTCCCCCAGTCCGCGTACGACGCCCACGGCCACCACGCGGGCCGAGCCCCCGATGCGGCTCGCGCGGCCGGTGCGCACCGCGGACGGGCCGGTCGTGGTGGACGTCATCCAACCGGAGGACGTGCCCCGGGAGGGCAGGGCGCCCGCCCGGGTGATTCCCGGAGGCGCGGACGTGGCCGCGCGGGAGCCCGCCGCGCCGTCGCGTACGCCGCTCCCCCGCTCCTCCGGCGCCTCCACGGGCGGCCGGGGCGACCCTGCCCTGGTGGAGGACTTCGGCGGGCAGGCGCTGCGCCTCGGCGGGGGCGGCCGGGAGGTGGACCTGTCGGCCTCGTCGGTCCAGCGGTACGGCCGCTGGGAGGTCCGCCTGCGCGCCGAGGACGGCGCGCTTCCCGTCGCGCTGCTGCGGTCCGCCCGGCCTGACGCCGGCCAGTACGAAGACTTCCGGCACGCCGGCTCGGAATACGCCGGCCCGCAGGACGACATCCCGGAATCGGCGCGCTTCGCGGACACGGACGGCGCGGGGACGGACGGCGCGGACGCCGGGGACGAGGCGATCGGCGTGACGGCGATCCCGGGCGGGCGGCGCGTGGAGCTCTCCGTCCGGCAGGGCCGGGAATCGGCCCAGGCCGCGCTCGCGGCCGACTTGACCCAATGGCACACCATCGCCGTCGACCGGCTGCCCGGCCGGGTGACCTTCTGGCTGGACGGCAGGCAGGTGTGGAACTACACCGGCCCGTACGTCCCCCGGTCCGAGGGCATGGGCCTGGTGCTGCGCAACGACGCCTCCGGTGGCACGGTGTACGTCGACCGGGTGCGCGTCTACCGGGCTCCGGGGCGATAGCCTTCCGGTGATCTCGACAGCCGGGGCGCGGGCCGCCTCGGCTGTCACCGGTGGTCCGGGGCGCGCTCGGCGAGCGATCCTCGGCGTCCGCTTCATGGACGCCGCCCTCAGGTCGCATCAGGCTCGGCGAGCACATTCGCCCCCGCGATGCCGGTCGCACCGGCGGCCCACTCCCGCGCGGCAGGTGAGCAGGTCTCAGGGCTGGATGTTCTCCAGGTCCCCGAGGGTGAGGGCGCTGGAGGCCGGCTGGTTCATGGCGAAGATCGGACCGAATGGGCCGGAGTTCTCCTGCGGCACCGCCGCGACCGGCAGGCCGAGTCTCCGGCCGACGACGAGATCGGCCGGGCAAGGGCGAGCATGTCGCCGACCGGCCGCGGCACCTGTGATCATGTGAGACATGGGGGCGGGTGTGAGCGGACGGGACGGCACGGCCGGGCGGCCCACGGCGGAACCGGCTGCGGAACCGGCTGCGGAACCGGCTGTGGACCCGGCAGCGGAGCCGTCTGTGGAGGCGGTCCGGGCGGGCGACGAGGCCGTGTTCGGGGCGCTCGCCGCGCGTCACCGGCACGAGCTGCGAGTGCACTGTTACCGGATGCTCGGGTCGTTCACCGACGCGGAGGACCTGGTGCAGGAGACGCTCCTGCGGGCCTGGCGCGGGCGGGAGGGCTTCGAGGGGCGCTCGACGTTCCGGGCCTGGCTCTACCGGATCGCCACGAACGCCTGCCTGGACGCACTGTCCGGCGCCCGCGCCCGCGAGGTGGTGGCGGACGTCCAGGGACACCCGGGGCGCCCGGCCCCGGCCGACGTCCCCTGGCTCCAGCCCTATCCGGACGAACTGCTCGATCTGGCGGCGCCGGACGAGGGCGGGCCGGACGCGGCCGCCATCGCCCGGGAGACGGTCGAGCTGGCGTTCCTCGCGGCGATCCAGCACCTCCCGCCGCGGCAGCGGGCCGTGCTGATCCTGCGCGACGTGGCCGGCTGGCCGGTGGCCGAGACCGCCGGGGCGCTGGAGATGAGCGTCGCCTCGGTCAAGAGCGCGCTGCAGCGCGCCCGCGCGACGCTGCGCGACCGCCTGCCCAGGCGGCGGGCGGACTGGGCCGCGGCCACCCGGCCCAGCCGCGACGAGCTCGACCTGCTGGAGCGGTACGTCGCCGCGTCCAGGAACGCCGACCTGACGGGGCTGGCGGCGCTGCTGCGCGAGGACGTCCGCCAGGCCATGCCGCCCGCCGCCCTGGTGTTCGCCGGGCGGGCGGCCGTGCTCGACATGTGGCGTCCGGTCCTGGAAGGCGAGGAGCGCTGGGGCGAGTGGCACTGCGTCCCGCTCGCGGTCAACCGGCAGCCCGCGGTGGCGAACTACGTGCGGCGGCCCGGGGAGACCTCCTTCGGCGCGGTCAACATCGACGTCCTGTGCGCCGAGGACGGCCTCGTCACGGAGATCACCACCTTCGGCCCCGAGCTGCTGCCCCACTTCGGCCTGCCGCTCACAATCGAGGCCACCGTTACTAAACCGTGATGTAAATCCTCCGTGCGGACCGATTCCCTTCCTCCGCCCGCGCCGTCATAGGAGCGCACTCGCACGAACGGAAGAAGGAGGACACCATGTCGGACATCACCGGGCCGGACATCACCGGGCCGGACATCACCGGGCCGGACATCACCGGGACGGACATCACCGGGACGGCGCAGCCGGACGAGCAGGTCAGGGCGCTGGACCGGCTCGTCGGCTCCTGGCGCGTGACCGGCGGCGCGGAGGGCACGGTCACCTACCGCTGGATGGAGGGGGGCTTCTTCCTCATCCAGGACATCCGCCTGGAGCAGGACGGCCGGCCGATCGCCGGCATCGAGATCATCGGCCGTGAGAAGCCCTACGGGGCGGACGCGCCGAGCGAGGAGATCAAGTCCCGCTATTACGGCGGCGGAGGCGACACCCTCGACTACGTCTACGAACTCGACGGCGACACGCTGACCATCTGGGGCGGCGCGAAGGGGTCTCCGGCGTACTTCCGGGGCACCTTCACCACCGGCGACGACGCCATGACCGGCCGCTGGCACTACCCGGGCGGCGGGGGCTACGAGTCGAACATGACCCGGATCCACTAGGTCACACGTGGCCGGGGAGGAGGGCCGCCGCCTTCAGCGACAGGTGGAGCAGCAGGCGGTCCTCCCCGTCGGCGAGATCGAGCCCGGTGAGGTGCCCGGCCTTGCCCAGCCGGTAGTACAGCGTCTGCCGGTGCACGCCCAGCGCCGCCGCCGTCTCCTGGACCTGTCCGGCGTGGTCGAGGTAGGCCTCCACGCTCATGGCGATCCGGGGCGTGAGCGCGGCGGACTCGGCGGCGAGGTCGGCCAGGTCGCGCGGGGACAGCCGGGCCAGCAGCCGATAGACGCCGAGCCCGCTCCAGTCGGCGACCGGGGCGTGCCGCTCGACGTGCTCGGCCACCCGCAGCGCCAGCAGCGCCTCCCGCCAGCTCTGCCAGGCCTCCCCCGGGTCGTCGCGCGGGCCCCCGATCCCCGCGGCCATGCCGTACAGGCCGTGCAGGAGGCGGGCGACGTGCGCGGCCTGCGCGGCGGGCGCCAGCACGGCGAGGAGCGGCGCGTCCACGGCCGTCTCGGTCACGTCCGGGTCGGCCAGCACGCCGCGCGGCAGCGTGCGCGGCGGCCCCGGGACCTCCGCCGGCGTCCGGACGGCCACCGCCGTCACCGGTCCCTCGGCGTCTACCCCGGCGGTGGCGCGGACCGCGGGGTCGGCGGAGAAGAACTGGCGCAGCGGGGCGTGCCGGCCCCGGGCCTGCGTGGCCAGCAGCGCGGCCGCCCGGCCGACCAGCGGCGCGACGGCGGCCAGGCGCTCGTCGGTGAGCGCGCCGGATTCGAGCGCCCACAGGTAGCCGTAGGTCACCCCGCCGTGCCGCAGCGGCACGCACACGCGGCCGAGCAGGCCGGGCAGCCCGGGGATGCGCACCGGGCCCGTCGCGGTGGCGATGCCGTACGCCTCGAAGTGGGCGCGCACCTCGTCGGACGCGTGCCGGCGCAGGATCGACTCCTGCCGGACGCGGTCGATGTCCCCGCTCTGCGCGCCGTACGCCAGCAGGTTGAACGAGCGGTCCTCCAGCGTCACGGAGGCGTCCAGCAGGCGGGAGATCTCATCGACGATGTCTTGCATGCTGACATTCTTGTGCATTTGTCGAAAAATGCTGTGGCGGATGTCCGTGGAACTTCCGTGACGTGCGGATTTAGCCTGAGGCCATGCTCGGTTCCCTGCTTCTCGCGGGCTCACGCAGCCCGCTCGCCCGCCGGGCCGTGTCGGGGCTCCCGCTCACGCGCAAGGTCGTCGACCGCTTCGTGGCCGGAGAGTCCGCCGCGGACGCCGTCGCCGCGACGCGCCGCCTGACCGGCTCGGGGCTGTCCGTCACCATCGACCATCTGGGCGAGGAGGTCCGGGATCCCGGGACCGCCGTCGCCGCCGCCAAGGCGTACGTCTCACTGCTGGAGGAGCTGCGGCCGCTCGGCCTCGGCGACCGGGCCGAGGTGTCGGTCAAGCTGTCGGCCGTCGGCCAGGCCCTCGACCCCGGCATGGCCCTGGAGAACGCGCGGCAGATCTGCGCGGCGGCGCGGGAGTGCGGCGCCACGGTCACCCTGGACATGGAGGACCACACCACCGTCGACGCGACGCTCGGCGTGCTGCGCACCCTGCGGGAGGACTTCCCGGAGACCGGCGTGGCGATCCAGGCCTACCTGTTCCGCAGCGAGGCCGACTGCCGCGACCTCGCCGGGTCGCGGGTGCGGCTGGTCAAGGGCGCCTACCGCGAGCCCGCCTCGGTGGCCTGGCAGAGCAAGGCCGAGGTCGACCGCGCGTACGTGCGCTGCCTGCGCGTGCTGATGAACGGCACGGGCTATCCGATGGTGGCCACGCACGACGACCGGCTGATCGCGATCGCCGATTCGCTCGCGGTGAGCGCCGGGCGCGGCACCGGCGACTACGAGTTCCAGATGCTCTACGGCATCCGGGCCGACAGGCAGGCGGCGCTGGCCGCGGCCGGGTCCCGGGTGCGGGTCTACGTCCCCTACGGCGACGACTGGTACGGCTACTTCATGCGCCGCCTGGCCGAGCGCCCGGCCAACGTCGCCTTCTTCCTTCGCGCTCTGAGGGGTAAATGATGGATGCGATCAGCGATGTCCCGGTGCCGGCGAACGAGCCGGTGCACGGGTACGGGCCG
This sequence comes from Microbispora sp. ZYX-F-249, assembly GCF_039649665.1. Lineage (NCBI taxonomy): Bacteria > Bacillati > Actinomycetota > Actinomycetes > Streptosporangiales > Streptosporangiaceae > Microbispora > Microbispora maris. The sequence goes on from NZ_JBDJAW010000032.1 coordinate 72,581, forward strand.
GGCAGCGCCGAGCGCGCGGCCCTGGAGACCCGGATCAAGGAGCTGTCCGGGACGGCCCTCGACCTGACGATGACGATCGGCGGCGAGCGGCGCATGGCCGGCGGCGCCCCGATCGACGTCGTGCAGCCGCACAACCACGCCGCCGTGCTCGGCCGTACGGCCGACGCCACCACGGCCGACGTCCGGGCGGCGGTGGACGCGGCGCTGGAGGCCGCGCCGCGCTGGCGGGCCCTGCCGTTCGAGGAGCGCGCCGCGGTGTTCCTCCGGGCCGCCGAGCTGCTCAGCGGCCCCTGGCGGGCCACGCTCAACGCGGCCACCATCCTCGGCCAGTCGAAGTCGGCGCAGCAGGCCGAGATCGACGCCGCGTGCGAGCTGATCGACTTCTTCCGGTTCAACGTCGCCTACGCTCGGCGGCTGCTCGCCGAGCAGCCGCAGTCGTCGCCGGGCGTGTGGAACCGCATGGAGTTCCGCCCGCTGGAGGGCTTCGTCCTGGCGATCACGCCGTTCAACTTCACCTCCATCGCGGCCAACCTGCCGGCGGCGGCGGCCCTGATGGGCAACGTCGTGGTGTGGAAGCCGTCGCCGACGCAGCAGTTCTCCGCGCACTTCACCATGCGGCTGCTGGAGGCGGCCGGGCTGCCGCCCGGAGTGATCAACATGGTCACCGGCAACGGCGGCGCGGTCTCCGAGGTCGCGCTCCCCCATCCGGAGCTGGCCGGCATCCACTTCACCGGTTCGACGGCCACGTTCCAGCACCTGTGGCGCACCGTCGGGGAGAACATCGCGGGCTACCGGGGCTACCCGCGGCTCGTCGGCGAGACCGGCGGCAAGGACTTCATCCTGGCGCACCCGTCCGCGGAGGCCGGGGTGCTGTCCACCGCGCTGCTGCGGGGCGCGTTCGAATACCAGGGCCAGAAGTGCTCGGCGGCCTCCCGTGCGTACGTGCCGCGCTCGCTGTGGACCCGGATGCGCGACGACTTCGTGTCGGCGGCCGAGTCGCTCACCGTGGGCGACGTGTCGGGCGACCTGTCGACGTTCATGGGCGCGGTCATCGACGCGCGGGCCTTCGCCAAGCACAGGGAGGCGATCGACCGGGCGCGTGCCGCGGACTCGATCGAGGTGCTCACCGGCTCCTACGACGACTCGGCCGGCTACTTCGTGCGGCCGACCGTGCTGGAGTGCGCCGACCCCGCGGACGAGGTCTTCGTGAAGGAGTACTTCGGGCCGATCCTGGCCGTCCACGTCTACGACGACGCGGCGTACGACGGCGTGCTGGACCAGATGGAGAGCGTCGCGCCGTACGCGCTGACCGGGTCGGTCATCGCGCGGGACCGGTACGCGATCGCCGACGCCACCGAGCGGCTGCGCTTCGCGGCGGGCAACTTCTACGTCAACGACAAGCCCACCGGCGCGGTGGTCGGGCAGCAGCCGTTCGGCGGGGCCCGGGCCTCGGGCACCAACGACAAGGCCGGCTCGATCTTCAACCTGATCCGCTGGGTCAACGCCCGCACGATCAAGGAGACCTTCGTGCCCCCGGTCGTCGGCGGTCCGTACAAGGGCGACGTGCCGCAGGGCGGCTGGCAGCAGCCCGACCTCGGCGAGCTCGGCTACTGACGAGCCACCATGCCCCCGGAACCCGCACACGGGTTCCGGGGGCGTCGTTGCCGAGGTTCTGCCGAGCTACAGGACCGCGGGAAGAAGTGTGAGCGCCAGGACATGCCGTGGCCGGACCACGGTGAAGTGGCGCCGGTCGATCGTGGCGACCCGATCGATTCTCATCCGTTCCGCCAGGGCGATCACCGAGGCGTCCACGAATCCCAGTCGCAGACCCGCGTACCCCTCCACCAGCCGCGCGGCTCTGTCGACGTCGCGCGGATGCAGTTCCGTCAGTTCAGCCACTCTACGCGGCAGAGTTGCCGGCGTCCCTCCGGAGCGGTCGTCAGACGGGGCCCTGATAGGGCGATACCGCCGAGGGGCGACGTGACGACGGCGAAAGACACGGCCGCCGTCATGGCCGCTCGTCTCGGCGCGTGTGTGAGCGGCCGAACAGCGTCGGACGCCGTGCCCGCAGCGCCGGGACGCCTGCCGGTTCTGGGCTTCAGTCCTCGGTGGGGACGGCCATCTCGCCGAGGAGGGACCAGTCGTCCTGCGGGACCGTGACGTTGACGATCCGCGGGGTCTCGGCGAGGTGGGGCGGCAGCGTCCGCCGCGCCGTCCGGAAATGCTCCGATCCCACGTGCGCCGCCCCGGCCTCGTCGTCGCGGAACGCCTCGACGAGGACGTACTCGGCCGGGTCGTCGAGGCTGCGCGACCAGTCGAACCAGAGGCAGCCCGGCTCGGCGCGGGTCGCCTCGGTGAACTCACGGGTGATCTCCGGCCACCGGTCGGCATGCTGCGGCAGCACCCGGAACTTCGCGGTGATGAAAATCATCGGGCGTCTCCTGACGTGAGCGCGGGCAGGACCACATTCTCCAGGACCGCCCTCGGCGCGGTGTCCTGACCGGGTCCGTTGTAGTCGCCGGCGGTGACGGCCACGACGAGATCGAGATCGGGCAGCAGGAACAGCCGCTGGCCGCCGTTGCCGATCGCCGTCGTCCGCGCCCCCGGGCCGACGTACCACATGTACCCGTAGGAGACGTTCTCCCAGGCGGGCACGCGCGGGCGCAGCATCTCCCCGATCCAGCCGGAGGCGACCTCCCGGTCGAGCACCGCCTGCCCGATCCGGGCGAGGCCGCGCGGCGTCAGGCGCAGGCCGGAGGCCGCCAGGGCCCTCCCGTCCGAACCGGCCGACCATTCGAAGGCCGCCACACCGAGCGGCTCGAACAGCGCGGTGCGGGCGAACTCCTCAAGGCGGCGGCCGGTGCCCCTCTCCACGATGGCGCCGACGAGGGCCGCGGCGCCGCCGCTGTAGCGCCACCGCTCGCCCGGTTCCTCCGCGAACGGGCACCCCAGCACGTAGCGGCAGCGGTCCGGCGCCATCTCCATCGCGATCTCGCTGTTCGCCGGACTCGTGTAGGGCGCGCTTTCGTCCCACTCCAGGCCCAACGTCATCGTCAGCGCGTGCCCGATGGTCAGCCCGGCCCTGCGGGGATCGGCCGCCAGGTCGGCGTACTCGGGAAAGACCGAAAGAATCGGCTCGCCGGGGTCCGGCACCAGGCCGGACTCCAGCGCCAGGCCGTACAGCAGCGCCACCACGCTCTTGGTGACCGAGCGAAGGTCGTGCGGCGTGTCCGGCCCGAAGTCCACGTGGCCGAGCGGGGTGTTCAGCACGTAATCCTCGCCGCCGCCGTACCACTCGAGGACGACCGCGCCGTGCCGGGCCACCACGACGCCGTGCAGGGCCGGCGCCCCGCCCCGCCGTACGAGGGCCTCGAGCCGCTGAGGCAGGTCCGGCACGAACCCCGCCTTCTCGGGGGCCTTCTCCGGGGAGATCGGCTGCATGGCGTTTCCTCCACTCGCTCGGGGATTGGAGCCTCGCATAATTTTCGGGTGGTAGACCAGGGTCAGAGGGGGTACCGCACCCGGAAGACGCCTCCGAGCGAGCCGAGGTCGACATGCGCAGGATCCTGGCGGCTCTTTGCATAGCGGGCGCGGCCGTCACCGCCGCGTGCGGCGACATCAAGCAGGACTACTACACGCAGACGATGCCCCAGAACGACGGGGCGAACGTGAACCTGCCGGGCCTCCTGCTGCGCAACGCCTTCATCCTGGGCGCACAGCAGCCCGCCCCGCCGGGGACGGACATGCCGGTCTACATGATGCTGCTCAACGAGAGCGGCCGCACCGACCGTCTGGTGTCGGTGGACACCGGAGGCCTGTTCCGGGAGGCCCGCCTGCCCGCCGGCGGCCTGGAGATCCCCGGCGGGAGATACGTCGGCGGGACGGCCCTCCCCCAGGTGCTGCTCGCCGGCCTCACCCGCCCGCTGGGCAGCGGCGGCACGATCCCGGTGACGTTCCGGTTCCAGAACGCGGGCTCGGCCCGGATCGACGTCCCGGTCCTGCCGCCCGGAGCGTGGCGGAGCACCTACTCCCCCTGGCCGGGCGGCTCACCGAGCCCGTCGCCGAGCACGTCTCCGAGCACGTCGCCGAGCACGTCGCCGAGCGTCTCGCCCAGCCTCTCGCCCGCGACGTCGCCCAGCCCTCCGCCGGCGGTCCCGCCGAGCCCGTCACCCACCGGGGGTTGATCCGTCCCGGACCTCGGGGTTCGCGGCGATGATCTCCTCGGCGACCGCGCGCAGGCGGGGCAGGTACGCGATCACCTCGCGCGCCCGGCGCGGCAGGTCGTCCGGCGATCCGATGCCGAGGTCGGCGGCGAGGTCCGCGAATCCGGCGCGGTGGCCCTGCTCCCCCGGCGCGTCCGCCGCGAGGATCTTCAGGCACCGGGCGTACGTCGCGGCGATCCAGAAGACGGCCTCGCGGTGCAGTCCCCGGGCGACGAGGTCGAGGCCGCCGTCGACGGCCACCGGCCGGGCCGCCGTGGTGATGTCGGAGGAGAACGGGAACGGCGTGCGGGCCGCGGCCGCCGCCGCGTCGAACGCCCTCGTCATCGTGGCGAGGTGGGCCCCGACCCGCTCGCGGGGCAGATGCGCGCAGCCGAGCAGGCCGAGCAGCTCCTCGTAGACGTCCATCCGGCCGTGGCTCCGCAACAGTTCGCGGACCGCCGGGTAGCGCAGCCGTACGGTGGGGTTGCGCAGCCCCGCGGTGAGCAGCACGTGGGTCGTGATGCCGGCCGGGAACAGCCAGGCCGTGACCTGGTCGTGGAACGGCGCGTGTGCGTCGAGCGCCGCGAGCCCGCCGGTGATGCGGCTCTCGGCGTCCGCGCAGCGCAGGCGGACCCAGCGCCGCTCGGCGAAGCCCGCCGCGACGGCGGCCCGCAGCCGGGCCAGGCGCCCGGTGGGGTCGGCGATCACGGTGTCGGTGCGGAAGGAGCCGGCCAGATGGCAGGAGGCCAGCACCTCCCGCGCCGAGGCGAGCCGGTCCCAGGACAGGTAGGTGACCTCGACGAGCACGCCGTCCCATGGGATCTTGCCGAGCTTGGGCGGCGCGACGGGGTCGGTGACCACGACCGCCACGTCGACGTCCGAGGTGGGCGGCAGCACCGCGCCGGGGTCCGCCCAGGCCGCGGAGCCGGTCAGGAAGGCCCCGGCGAAGTTCGGGGCGGCGGCCGCCTCCCGGGCGACCCACCGGGCCGCCGCCGCTCGCGCGTCTCCGACCCGCACCACCCGTGCCGTCATCCCAGGTTCCCCTTCCTATGAACGCGGTGGCCGCCGCCCCTTCGGCGGATCGCTTCAGGAGACCACGAAATCCGCCGCCCCGCCGGACATCCCGGCGGCCTGTCCGGGCGGACCGGCGAGGTGGCGCCGTACCGGCGGCGCTCCGTCCACCGGCGCTCCGTCCACCGGCGCTCCGTGCGCCGGCAGGGGGAGCGTGACCTCGACCGTGGTGCCCGCCCCCGGCTCGCCGGTGATGACGCAGATTCCGCCCAGCTCCGCTGTGCGCTCGCGCATGGAGGTCAGGCCGAGGCCCGTGCGGCGTTCCGGCGGCAGGCCCACGCCGTCGTCGGTCACCAGCAGGCGCAGCGCCGCGGGTTCGCGGCGCAGCTCGACCCGGACCCGGGTGGCACGCGCGTGGCGCCGGGCGTTGGTCAGCGCCTCCTGCGCGATGCGGTAGACGGCCACCTCGACGGCGGCGGGCAGGTCGGCCAGGTCGCCCTCGTCGTGCACCGCGGTGGCGGGGCCTTCGGGATCGTCCGGCCCGGTCAGCGCCCGCAGGGCGGCGGCCAGGCCCAGGTCGTCCAGGGCGGGCGGGCGCAGGCCGTACACGAGCTGCCGGACGTCGTGCGTGACCGTGTCCATGCCGGAGCGCAACTCGCGCAGCAGCCTGTCGGCCGTCTCCGGGGAACTCCTCAGGCTGGCGCGGGCCATGGTGACGGCCGCGGCCATCTCGCCGAGCGTCCGGCCCAGGCCGTCGTGCAGGTCGCGGCGCAGCCGCCGCCGTTCCTCCTCCCGGGCGGCCAGGATGCGCTCCCGGGAGCGCTGCAGGTCGGCCGCCAGGCGCACCGCGTGCGCCACGTCGGCCGCGTACGGGACCAGTGTGGCCAGCACCCGCTCGTCGTGCGCGGCGGGGAACCGGCGCGGGGCGGGCGGGCCGACCAGCAGCCGCCCCACCCGCTCGCCGTGCCAGACCAGCGGCACCTCGCGCGGAGAGTCGCCGACCTGCCCGCTGACCGCGCCGGCCACCCCGGCCCGGAGCCCCGGCTCACCGCCGGTCACCTCGACCGCGACGCCCTGCACCGCCAGGCCCTCCCGCAGCACGCCGATCACCGGCTCCAGCGCCTGCGCCGGATCGCCCCGGCGCACCTCCTGGACCAGCCGCTCGGCCAGCACGCGCGGGTCGCCCACCGGGCCGTACAGCAGGCGGTCGACGGCGCGTTGCAGCATCCGGCGCAGCGGCTGGAAGAACGCGCCCGTGAGCAGGGCGGCGGCGAGCCCGGCCACCTGGTCGTACCCGGACACGACCAGGCTCGACAGCGCGGCCACGCCGAAGTAGACCCCGCCGACCACGACCAGCAGCCCCGCGGCGACGAAGGTCCGGCTGACGACCGTGTCGATGCCGTACAACCGGTGGCGCGTCACCGAGAACACGATCGCGACCGGGACGAGCGCCGCCCAGACGATCGACAGCCAGACCAGCCCGGGCGCGGCCAGGCCCAGGAGCGAGAACACGACGTACCCGGCGAACGCGAACAGCGGCCAGCCGATCTGCCGCCTGCCCGCCGGGTCCGCCCGGCGGAAGCGCAGCAGCAGTGACAGCGCCGCCAGAGCCAGCGACACGCCGATCGCCGTCCAGGCCAGCGTCCCGATCACCGGCATGTACGGCGCCAGGGCCGGGATCTGCAGCGGATTGTGGACGACCGCGGGGAGCGGATAGCCCTCGAGAGGCGGGTCGGGCCGCACGAACTGGCGCGCCGTCTCGGTCCCGACGGACGCCACACCGAGCAGCACCACCGCCCGCCAGCGCGGCGAGGGCAGCCTGCCGTCCGGGGAGTACAGCGGCAGCAGCGTCTCCAGCGTGATCCCGCTCACCGCCCAGCCGGCCTGCGCCGGAAATCTCAGGAACTCCGCGAGCGCGAGGTCCCCGCGCGCCATCGACGCCAGCATCGCGATGTGGCAGAAGTCGTGGACGGCGGCGGCGAGCCCGCCCGCGCACATCAGCCACGCCAGCGTGAGCCGGGGCCGGTACGCGATGAGGAACGCGCCGACCACAGGGAAGGTCACCCCGGCCGGCATCAGCGGTGAGACCGTCCCCGGCACCCGCCACTGCGCCGGGAGCCCCGCGAGGATCAGCAGCGCCGCGGCCACGAGCACCGCGGACACCACACCCATGACGACAGCGCCCGCGCGGGCCGCCCACGCCATCCCGCCCCCGCTTTCCGGCTCTCCGTTCCTGCCTGACCCCAGGGTGCCCGCGAATCGGAGCATGAGCCGCGTTTCCGTGCGATTGTGGCAGGGCCGTTACCGATCGAGGAGGGCGCGCACCATCGCCGGGCGGCGTGCGGGCCGCCCGGCGGGGAGTGGAGACGGTCAGCTGTCGAGCAGGTCGCGGACGCCGGACATCGCCTGGATGTTGCTCAGGATCGACAGGTGGTCGACGCACGCGAGGGTGTGGTTGTCCGCCCCGGACAGCCGGGTGCTGGTGTAGGGGATGATGATGCCGTCGCAGGGCGACACCCAGGTGCCGTACCTCGCCGACCCCGGCGTCTCGTCGCCGACGAGCGAGGTGATGTACGCCGAGCCCGGCAGCATCTCGATGCACGAGACGTAGATGGTGCAGGCACCGGCGTAGGTCGTGCCGTGGTTGGCCCCCGCCAGTGAGGCGACGTGGCCGACGTTCGCGGCCCCGCCGAGCTTCTGCAGGTACCACCGGGTCACCAGGCCGCCCATCGAGTGGTTGACGATGTCCACCTTGGACGCGCCCGTACGGGCCTTGACGTCGTCGACGAAGGCGGCCAGGCCCTGGGCGCTGACCACGTTCGACCCGGCCCAGTTGTAGTTGTAACCGAACAGCCTGCTGCCCGACCACCCGTTGGCCACCAGGTACGCCTGCAGGGCGGCGAAGTTGGTGCTGTTGCCCGTGTAGCCGTGGACGAAGACGACGGGGTTGTGGGTGGCGGCCTGGGCGGGGACGGCGGGAGCGAGGAAGCCGAGCAGGGCCAGGAGGCCGAGGAGGGGGCCGACGATCCGACGCATGAGATCTCCTTGCCGTGGGGGATGACAGGAGTCTCGCGATCGGTCCGGGTCACGGCATCGGGGAAATCACCAGTCGCCGTCCCCCGTCCCGCCGGTAGGGGCGGGTCAGCCGGGGATCTTGAGCACGACGAGGGCGATGTCGTCGCGGGTCAGCCCGGACTGGAAGGCCACGGCGTCGTCCACGATCGCGTCGGCGATCCCGTCCGCCTCCATGGCGCGGGAGTCGCGCAGCAGGCGGCGCAGCCGCTCCTCGCCGTACAGCTCCCCGTCCCTGCGCGCCTCGACGACGCCGTCGGTGTGGAAGAGGACCGCGTCGCCGGGTGCGAGATCGACGTCGACGTCGGTCAGCCTGACGCTGGGCAGCAGGCCGAGGACGTTGCCCGGCCGCCCGATCTCGCCGACCGCGTCGCCCCGGGCCCGCAGCGGAGGCGGGTGACCGGCCAGGGAGAGCGTGAGCCGGAAGTGCGGGCCCGCGGGTGCGAGCTGGCCGTACACCGCCGTCACGAACCGGCCCGCCCGCTCGCGCAGCAGGGTCCGGTTGAGCGCGGACAGGACCGCCGAGGGGCTGGGCTCCCGGATCGGCGCGGCCCGCAGCGTGTAGCGGGCCAGGCTGGTGACGACGGCGGCCTCCACCCCCTTGCCGCACACGTCGCCGAGGGCGAGAGCCCAGCCGCCGGCGGTCTCGTACATGTCGTAGAAGTCGCCGCCCACCAGGTCGCCGTTTCCGGCCGGCCGGAACGCCCCGGCGACCTGGAGCCCCGGGATCTCCGGCAGTACCGGCGGGATGAAGCTGCGCTGCAGGGTGCGGGCCAGCTCGCGCGCCTCCGCCTCCGACCGCTCGGCCCGCTGGCGGGCGCGCAGCAGCTCGCGCTCGTACTCCCGGCGGTCGGTGGCGGCGAAGACGCAGAAGCGGATGACCCTCGGGTCGTCCCGCATCACCGCGTTGAGCAGCACCGGAAGCCGGGTGCCGTCGGCGCGGCGCACGTCGACCGCGATCTCGCGGACGACCGACTGCATCGCGAGCAGCGGGGCGAAGTGGGTCTCGTAGAAGATGCGGTCGCCGACGGCCAGCAGGTTCTGGATCCGCATGCCGCCGGTGAGCTCGCCGGCGTCGTACCCGGTGAGCTCGAGCAGCGTCCGGTTGACCCGGATGATCGTCCCGTCGGGCCGTGTGGACAGGTGACCGCAGGGCGCGTGCTCGTAGAGATCCTCGAAGTCCTCCTCGGCGAGGCTCACCTACAGGAACGCCTTGATCGCGGAGATGGTCTCCTCGGGCGCGCTCAGGTTGGGGCAGTGCCCGGTCGCCCGCATCAGCACCAGCTCGCTGCCGGGGATGTTCTCGTGGACGTACTTGCCCACCTCCACGGGGGCGATCACGTCGTCGGAGCACTGCAGGATCAGGCTGCGCACCGGCACCCGGGACAGGTCGGCCCGGTTGTCCGACATGAACGTGACGGTGGCGAACCGCTTGGCGATGTCCGGGTCGGTGCGGCAGAAGCTGTTGGTCAGCTCGGCCCCCAGCTCGGGGCGGTCCGGGTTGCCCATGATGACCGGCGCCATGGCGCTGGACCAGCCGAGGTAGTTGCTGTCGAGCGACTCCAGCAGTTCCTCGATGTCGGCCGCGCTGAAACCGCCGACGTAGCTCTCGTCGTCGATGTAGCGGGGCGAGGGCCCGACCATCACCAGCGCACGGAACCGCGCCGGCTCCCTGATGGCCGCCAGCGCCCCGATCATCGCGCTCACCGAGTGGCCGACGAAGACGGCGCCGGTCAGGTCGAGCTCGGCGCAGATGTCCAGCACGTCCTGCGCGTAGCCCTGCAGGGAGGAGTAACGCTCCGGGGAGTAGGCCGACAGGTCGGAGTCGCCGGCCCCCACGTAGTCGAACAGGACGATCCGGTACTCGTCCTCGAAGGCGGGAGCGACCAGGCGCCACATGTTCTGGTCACACCCGAAGCCATGGGCGAAGACCATCGGGCGGCCGTCCGGCCGGCCGGTGATTCGCACGTTGTTACGCACCATCACACTCATGACGCGCAAGCGTACAAACCCATTCACTCTGGGTGTAATTCGGGGCGGAAATCCGGACGGCCGTGTACGCCGTCCCGTCGGGGGTAGGCGGCGGGAGCCCCCCACTCCCCGCCCCTGCGCGCGACCGTCCCCCGGCCGCGTGTACGGCACACGAAGAAAGGAGAAGGCATGACGACCGCTCGCGACATCATGACCCCCCGGGCCGAGTGTGTGAACGCGGACGAGACCGTCCTCGACGCCGCGCAGAAGATGGCGCGCCTCGGCGTGGGCTCGCTGCCGATCTGCGGCACCGACGACCGGCTCAAGGGGGTGCTGACCGACCGCGACATCGTCGTGAAGGTGCTGGCCCAGGGCAAGGACCCCAAGTCGTGCCAGGCCGGCGAGCTCGCCCAGGGCGAGGCCGTGACGATCGGCGCGGACGACGACGCGGCCGAGATCCTGAGCACGATGGCCTCGCACAAGGTCCGGCGTCTGCCGGTGATCGACGGCCACAAGCTGGTGGGGATCGTCGCGCTGGCCGACGTGGCCCGCGCCCTGCCCGACCGCCCGGTGGGCGACCTCGTGGACGCCATCAGCACCGACTGACGCGCGCCGCACGTTCTCCGAGCCCCGGCCCCCGTGGCCGGGGCTCCGTGCGTGCGGGGCCGTACCACTCCCGGGCCGGCGCGCCCCTCATCCCGCGTCGCCGTGTCCGCCCACCTGGCCGAGGGCCCTGCTGCGGGCCAGCTCCGAGAGCTGCACCGTGTCGACGCCGTCGCAGACCAGCTCGGTCGAGGCGATCACCGCGCGCACCGCGGCGGAGTCGTCCCCCGGCACGGCCACGGTCGCGGTCTGCAGGTACGTCCAGTCACGCAGCGCCCGCAGCGACGCGGCGGGCAGCCGCGCCGAGTACTCGATCACCAGGGCGTCGTCCTTGACGAGCAGGTGGTCGAGGCTCGCCCTGGTGGGGATGTCCTGGTCGGACGGGCTGTAGAAGGACTGGGCCGGGTGCGTCCAGGAGGTCGCCTCGCCGGGCGGCGTGCGCGGCCGCATGTCGCACGTCACCGGCGACGCCGCGCCGTTCGCTTCGGAGGACCCGGCGGAGGAGACGGGAGAACCGGCGGAGGACGCGGGAGAACCGGCGGAGGACGCGGGAGAACCGGCGGAGGACGCGGGAGAGCCGGCCCCGCCGCACCCGGCGCAGAACGCGAGCGCCGCCACGGCGAGTGCGACCCGGGTGAGTGCCTGGCCCATCCATCCACTCCTTGTCTCGTCGGGAGGGCTCCGGTGGCCCGGGCGCGATGCGCGCCCGGGCCCCGGAGCGGGGATCAGCGCCCGCTGACCTTGAGGGACGCCGAACGGGAGACGACCTCGCCGGTCGGGTCGGTCACGCGGACCCGGTACTCGGAGCCGGACAGCTCCGGGGTCGCCGTGACGACGATCGCGAAGGACGTCTCGCCGGCCATGTCGGCCCACTCCGACGAGCGCGGCGACTTCACCTGCCACTGGTAGGCGACGTTGCGGCCCTCGGCGGGCGCGGCGAAGACCGCGTCCTCACCGTTGCCCACGGCCGTCGTCTTGGGCTGGGACACGAACCCCAGGCGGACGCTCTTGTCGTCGAGCGTCTTCATCCACTCGACGAGCTCGTGGGCCCGGTCCCGGAGCGTGCTCTGGGCACGCCCGCCCACGTGGCCGGAGTCGACCGTCTGGCGGAAGGCCTTCGCCTGCGCGAGCGCGCCGGCGTAGTCCTTCACCAGGTAGGCGTCGTACGACGCGGTGAGCGCCTGGCCGAGCCGGGCGGCCAGGTCGGCGCCGACGGACCCGTCCGCCACACCTGCCGCGACGAGCTTGCGCAGTTCCTCGTGGCTGACGCAGTTCGCCTCGGTCTGACCGGCGGCCCACTTGACGCCCTCGAGCATGTTCTTCTGGAACATCGGGTCGAGCGTGTTCGCCCAGTTGTGCAGCAGCGCCTGGGTGAACGAGCGCCCGCCGTCGTAGTTCTGGCACCACGAGATCGGGTGGTCGGCGCCCTCGACCCGGCCCGCGCTGGCGCCGATGCCGCCCACGTACGTGGCCTCGTTGAGCGTCTGCAGGACGTGGACCTTCTCGCGCGGCAGGAAGGCCCAGTTGTAGAGCTCGTCCACGATCTTCAGCTTCTCGGGGAACTGGCGCGTGGCCGGGTTGGTGCCGTCCTCGGTCACCAGTTCGCCGATGTTGCAGGCACCGCAGGTGTTCTGGATGCCGCCGCCGTTGGAGCCGTGGTTGTCGAACTCGCCGCCGGCCAGGCCCTTGTACCAGTCCCACTGGTGCATGGAGTCGGTGGCGCCGTGCAGGGCGACGAAGCCGCCCCCGTTGATGCTCTCGAAGGGGTTCGGCACCGAGACGCCGGGGCTGAGGTAGTCGTACACGTCGACGTCGAAGTTGTTGGCCCGGACCAGGTCCTGCAGCACGGCCATGGTGAGCGGGATGTGCTCGTGCCGGAAGGCGCCCGGCTTGTTGCCGAAGGCGAGCACCCTGAACTTCGGCTTCTCGTTGCGCACGGACTCGGTCGGGAGCCGGAACGGGGCACGTTCCATGCCACGCGCCGCGCTCACGGTGACGCCCGTGGCCACGTCGGGGTGCTGGACCCCCTGCAGCTCCTCGACCAGGTAGGCGGCGTCCTTCACAAGGGAGTCGCGCATGTGGCCCTCGGGCACGACCTGGCCGGCCAGCGCGCCGAAGCGCGTCAGCGCGGCCACGGCGGCGTCGCCGCCGGCGTCGGCCTGGGTGAGCAGCGCCAGGAGGCGGTCCCCGTTGGAGGCCGAGACCTTGCCGGCGGCGACGTAGCGCTGGACGAGGGCGCGGACGTCCGCGACCGAGGTGGTGATCTGGAAGGTCAGGGTGTACGTGGCACCGTTGCCCGCGGAGTCGCCGAGCGTGACCGCCCACGTGTGCGCGCCGACGGACAGGGTGGCCGGGTCGAGCGGCAGCGGGTAGGTCCACTTGCCGTCGATCCACATGTCCCGGACCGCGGCGCCGCCCGATCCGGGGGTGGGGTCGGTCCGCGTCGGCGTGATGGAGGAGGCCGCCGCGCTGTGCGGCACCTTGCCGCCCGAGACGCCCGGCCAGGCGGCGACCGGCGGCCTGGTGTCGATGCGCACGCTGATCGTCCTGGCGGCCGAGGCGTTGCCGGCGGCGTCGACCGCGACGTAGCGGACGGTGCTGTTGCGGTCGCCCGTGACGACGTAGGTGGCCGTGCCGCGGGTGCCGTTCCGCACCGCCGGCACCTCGACGGCGGCATCCGTGCCCACCGTCACACGGAACGAGGCGACGGCCTCGTCGTCCGTGGCGGACAGGTTCAGCGTCACCTCGCCGTTGGTGAACCAGCCGTTGGTCCCGGTCGTGGTCGACGGGGTGTACGCGGTGTTCGTCGCACCGTTGTAGTTCGGCCCGGCGACCGGCGACAGCGTGGCGACGTCGAGAACGGGCGCCGCGCCGGTCTCGGCGGCGGCCAGGCCCGTAACTAAAGTGAAATCATTCGTCACCTTCCTGTCAGCCCTTTTCTTGCATAGAGCAAAAGCTCACCTCCCCGCGCGGGTGGGGGGTGGTCAGGCCCGCAGGTAGTGCAGGCCGGGGGGAGCACCCGGCGGTGGTCGTCGCCGGCCGGAGCCGGTCGCTCGGGCAGGTCGGCTGCGAACCGGGCGGCGGGCTTGCGGGTTGGTGCCGGCCTTCAGCCGAGTTGTTCGGCCAGTCCGACGACGATGCCTTCGGGACCACGGACATAGCAGAGCCGATAGATGTCCTCGTACCGCGCCAGCTCGCCGACGAGTTCGGCGCCGTGCGCACGCAGGCGGGCGACGACCTCCTCGATGTCGTCGACGGCGAACATGATGCGGCGAATGCCCAGCGTGTTCGCAGGCGCGTCCTTCGGCTTCGCGCTGATCGCCTTCGGCGTGTGGAACATCGCCAGCTCGACCCGGCCGTGGCCGTCCGGGGTCCGTAGCATCGCGACGTCCTGCCGGACGCCGTCGATCCCGATGACGCGTTCCACCCAATATCCCTCGATCGGCATCCTGCTCTCCAGCTCCATGCCGAGTTCGACGAAGAACGAAATGACGGCATCGAGATCCTCGACGACGATGAGGACGTTGTCCATCCGCCGGATGGTCATGCCTGGTCTCCCTTGTCCGTGTCGTACGGCCGCCGTGGCCGCATCCACTCCTTGGACGGAACCGCCGGGCCGTTCTCGACAACGACCCGCACCTGCTCGCCGGACGTCCCGGATCACTGATCGTCGCCGGCATGGGGTACGCGCCCGGACGGGCGGCGGGGCGCCCCCGTTTGAGCCCGTTCGTGAGGGTATGGCGGCTTTGGGGCGCCGGCCCGGCGGGAGCCGGGGGCGGCGCCGCGACGACGGGGGCCCGCGGCACACGTGCTCGAATCCCGGGCCCGGATCCGAGACGCCGGGAGGGGTGGCGATGACCGACGACACCACCGCGGGCAGACCGGAGCGCTACGCGTTCGAATTCGACCCCCGATTCGCCCCGCTGCTGTCCGTCCTGGGCATCCGCCCGGACACCGCCGGCGTCCTGGTCGGCCCGGGCACCCTGCGGGTGCGGTTCGGGCCGTGGGTGACCGAGACCCCGCTGGCCAACGTCTCCGGCGTCGAGACGACCGGCCCCTACTCGCCGTTCCGGGCGATCGGCGTCCATGTGTCGCTCGCCGACCGTGGCCTGACCTTCGCCACCAACGCCCGCAGCGGGCTGTGCGTACGGTTCCACGAGCCGATCCGGGGCGGCGAGCCGTTCGGGCTGCTGCGCCACCCCGGTCTGACCGTGACGGTCGCCGATCCCGCGGGACTCGCCGAGAAGCTGTCCCGGCGCCTGTAGCAGCCTCCTGGAGGGAGAACCTTGATCCGCCAACTCGTACGCGGCGCGGCCGCGGGCGCGCTGTCCACCGTCACGATGAGCGCGGTGATGCTCGCCGGGCAGAAGACCGGCCTGATGCCGGGCCAGCCGCCCAAGCACATCGTGAGGGCCGCCCTACCGGGCCACCGGCATCGGCCGAAACCCGGGGAGAACGTCCTCGGCGCCGCCGCGCACCTCGGCTTCGGCGCCGCCTGCGGCGCGGCGTTCGCGCTGCTCACCCGCCGGCGCGGGCCCGGCGTCCCCCTCGGCGTGGGCTACGGCCTGCTGATCTGGCTCGGCGCCTACGAGGGCTGGGTGCCGGCCCTGAACATCCTGCCGCCCGCCTCGCGTGACCCCGCACGCGGCCGCCCGGTCGTCATGGCCGCGGCGCACGTGGTCTATGGCACCACGCTGGCGCTCGCGGTCCGTGCCATGCGCGGAACGGGCGGGCGGAACGACGTGAAGGAGGAGAGATGACGACGACGGAACGTCCCCTGGCGCTCGTGACGGGCGCCTCCAGCGGCATCGGATACGAGCTCGCCAGGCAGTTCGCCCAGCACGGCTTCGACGTGGTGGTCACGACGGAGGACGAGGAGCTCGCCACCGCCACCGAGTCGCTGAAGGAGTACGGCGGGCAGGTCACGCCGGTGCGCGCCGACCTCACCCGCTACGACGAGGTGGAGCGGCTGTGGACCTCGGCCGTCGCGGCCGGGCGCCCGCTGGACGCCGTCGCGATCAACGCGGGCGTCGGGGTGGGCGGCGCCTTCGCCCGCGAAACCTCGCTGGAGGCCGAGCTCAAGCTCATCGAGCTCAACGTCACCTCCGCCGTCCACCTGGCCAAGCGCGCCGTGGCCGCCATGACCACCCGCGGCGCGGGGAGGATCCTGTTCACGTCGTCGGTCGCCGCCCTCACACCCGGGCCGTTCGAGGCCGTGTACGCCGCGAGCAAGGCGTTCCTCCACTCGTTCGCCGAGGCCCTGCGCAACGAGCTGAAGGACTCGGGGGTCACCGTCACCTCCCTTCTGCCGGGACCGACGGACACCGAGTTCTTCAGACGGGCCGGCATGGAGGACACGCGGGTGGGCTCGGGCAAGAAGGACGACCCGGCCGAGGTCGCCCGGCAGGGCTTCGACGCGCTGATGAAGGGCGACGACAAGGTCGTCGCCGGGTCCTTCATGAACAAGGTCCAGGGCGTGGCGGGCCGCATCACCCCGGACACGGCCAAGGCCGCCATGCACCGCCGCATGGCCGAGCCCGGCAAGGGCGACTCCCCGGCCGGGGACGAGTAGGTTCCTCCGGGCGAGGACCGGCGAGGGGCGGGAACCCACCCGCCCCTCGTCGTATGGCTCCCCGTCGCCCGGCCCACATGCGCACGACGACAATCAGCCGGCGACGTCCTTGAAGGCGACGACCCTGCCGACGCGCAACCGCACCAGGAACTCCCCCGGCACGCCGTTGCGCCTGCCGTACTCCTCGGCCCGGTCCTCCCCCATGTAGCGGCCGCCGAGCACCGTCGCCCAGTGCCTCACCTCGTCGAGGTCGTCCGACAGCGTGGCCTCCCCCTCGATCATCACGTACGAGTACGGCGGCCGCTGGTCGTCGACGCACAGGGTCGCGCGCGGTTCGCGCCGCAGCTCGCGGGCCTTCACGCTGCTGTCGTGCGTGGTGAAAACCACGTCGTCCCCGTCGAGGGCGAACCAGATCGGGGTCACGTGCGGCCGGCCGTCCGCTCTGGTTATGGCGAGTTTGCCGGTCCTGGTGCCGCTCGTCGCGAACTCCCGCCACTCCGCCTCGGTCATCCTTTCCATGACCTCGAACCTAGGACACGTTCCGGCCGTTCACCCAGCGGCGTACTCCACCGGGGACGCCCCTGCCTCCAGCGCGACGCGCTGCCTCTTGGAAACAGACCCCTGTCGGAGGAGACGTTCGGCCGCAAGAGTGTCAGTGGCTATCGCTGCGCGCAGCCAGTCCCGCCGGCGGGCCTCGAACCCCTGAGCGCAGGAGCGCACGAAGTTGGTGACGACGGCGGACACCTTGGCCGGCGGGGTGGCGTCCTGTATCCCTCGATGCTCGGCATGTGGCCGTGGGCCTTCGAATAGTCGAAGTAGTCGGAGACAGTGGATTCGTAGTCCTGCTCGCGATACTTGAGGAGGCCACGAGGGCGGCCCTCTGCGGCCGGATGGAGACCCATGGTGCGCATCCTCGGCATCATCGGCCTGGAGTCGCTGTTCCGCATCTACGGCACCGCCGACTCCGCCGCGACCGCGCTCACCGGTTGAGCCGCCGTCCGGATCGGCCGCAAGTCACTCCCCGGAGGGCTGGCCGCGCATCAGGTGACCAATCGGCCCGGGAGCGACCATCCACTGCACTCGGACCCGAGCTGGAAAGCCCCACTGTTGTCACAACCGCGGACCGAGAAATAGTGAGAAAAACCGCACGGACCTTGGGGTCCGTCGTAACTGATGCATACCAGGGGGTCAGGTCCCGGCCCGCCCGCGTCCACGCTGAACCCGCCGTTCCACGGATCGCGGCGCTTCACCTTGTACGTGGTCACCTTTCCGTTCTCGAACGAGTAGCGGACTTCGAAGTAGTCCCAGTCCCGTCCGGTCGGCCCCCATTGGAAGACGGCCCTGCCGCGGCTTT
>NZ_JBDJAW010000033.1 GCF_039649665.1 Microbispora sp. ZYX-F-249
CGGACGCGGCCGCCCGTCAGTTCACCGGCACCCTGCCGACGGTCACGGTGACCGACACCCGCACGCCGGAGGAGATCCCCGCCGGCGAGTACTGGGCGGTCGTGGGCCAGGCCGGCCGGTTCGTCGCGGCCGACGACCCGGGCAAGACCATCGGCCCGGAGTTCCTGGGCTGGAAGCCGCGTCTGCTGAGCGACTCCTCCACCGGCGCGGTGTCGGCCGGTGAGCCGGTCTCCAGTGTCATCTCCGACGGCTCCGGAGCCCCCGAGGTGGGTCTGGAGGGCCAGGAGCTGCTGGTCTCGACCGCCGACTCCGCCGACGAGATCGGCACCTCGCAGGTCAACGCCGATCTGGCCCTGCGCACTCCGGTCGACGTCGCCGCCGGCGAATACCACTCCACCCTGACGCTTTCGCTGTTCAACCAGTCCTGAACCGGCGGCGGGATCAGAAAGGAAACGGGCCCCCCTTCGCCGAAGGGGTGGCCCGCCAACCGACTGGAGAGCTTTTCGGGGTGCGACATTTTCGAGGCACGCGTCGTGCTTGTAAAGGGCCTGAATAGAAGAACCTGCTTGAGAGGCTAGGAGCAGGTTCTGCGACGACCGGCGGATAGATATGCCGTGATTCGACAGAACTTACGCGGAAACTGACCGATCGATGGTCTCGGGAGCCAGGATGCGCTCGATGACCATGACAGCGGCGCCGGTGACGCCCGCCCGGTCACCGAGCTCGCTGGCACGGATGCCGAGACTCTGGGTGGCCAGTGGCAACGAGCGGCCGTAGATCATTTCGCGGACGCCTGCCAGAAGGTGATCGCCCGCTTCGACCAGGTCGCCGCCGATCACGATCAGCGTCGGGTTGAAGAAGTTGACGATCGAGGCGAGCGCGCTGCCGACCTCTCTGCCGCCCTGCCGGACAAGGCGGATGGCCAGGGGATTGCCTTCCCTGGTCAGGCGGACGACGTCCCGGCCATCGGCGACGTCGAGCCCCACGTCGCGGAGGCGGGCGACCAGAGCCGCGCCGCCGGCCACGGCCTCCAGGCAGCCGACGTAGCCGCAGCGGCATTGCACCTGGTCGATGGTGGGTATGCGAATGTGGCCGATATCCCCTGCGGCGCCCCGGGCGCCGCGATGCAGCCGGCGTCCGGCGATGATGCCACAGCCGATGCCGGTGCCCGCCTTGACGAAGATCAGATGCTCGACCTCGGGGCAGACGGCCCAGTGCTCGCCCAGCGTCATGATGTTCACGTCGTTGTCGACGAGCACCGGAGCGCCGAGCCGCTCGCCGAGCCAGTCGGGTACGGGGAAGCCGTCCCAGCCCGGCATGATCGGAGGGTTGACCGCCGTGCCGCTTTCGTGGTCCACAGGGCCGGGGAGGCCGACGCCGGCTCCGCATACGTCCGACGCAGTGTGACCGCACTCGGCGAGCAACTCGCGGAAGGTGTCGAGAACCCAGCTCAGCGTCGGCTCGGGTCCGCGGTCGATGGGCAGGTCGGCGGCACGTTCCGCCAGGACCGCGCCACCGAGGTCGCTGACGGCGATCCTGGCGTGGGTGACGCCGAGGTCGGCGGCGAGCACCACGCGGGCCTCACGGTTGAAGGAGAAGGCGGTGGCGGGCCTGCCGCCCGACGGAGTCGTCTCCTCGGCGGGCAGGATCAGGCGCTGGTGCAGCAGAGCGTCGATCCGCTGGGACACCGCGCTCCGTGACAGACCGGTGAGCTGGACCAGCTCGGCGCGGGTACGCGCCCGCCCGTCGCGCAGGATCGAGAGTAGTGCTCCCGCTCCGGTCCCACCGGGCATGCCCTGAGCCACTGGCACTCCTTCTGCTCGACGTTTCCTTATGTCTTACACTACGCCGCCTTTTGCTTGACCGAAGTCATAAGTCGTGTATACGCTCACGGCGATATGTAGCGGCACACCTAAAGTTCCGACAGCAGACCGGGTGCCGGTCGGGAGCGAGTTTATGAATTGTGTCAACGGCGTGCCCGAGCCGAGAATCCAGAGAGCCCAGCAGTACGGCATTGGCCGGGCACTTACTTACTTCGCCCCTATGGGTGACCGTGCCACGCGAATCCGCGCGGCCTTTCTCTCTTCCGTTCCCGCGGCGGAGTAGACCCGATGCTGACCATGACGGGCATCGGCAAGAGCTTCTTCGGCGTGCGGGTGTTATCCGGCGTGGACCTCGCGGTCGCGGCGGGCGAGGTCCACGCGATCGTGGGGGAGAACGGAGCGGGCAAGTCCACGCTCATGAAGATCCTCGCCGGAGTGCACGCGCACGACGAGGGAACGATCGAGATCGACGGCCGGCGCGTAGCGTTCGGCCATCCGCTGGACGCCCAGCGCGCCGGCGTGGCGATCATCTACCAGGAGTTCAACCTGCTGCCCGAGCGGACCGTGTCCGAGAACGTCTTCCTCGGCAGGGAACCGATACGGCGCGGCCTGGTCGACCGGACCGCGATGGACACCGCGACCGCCCGGCTGCTCGCCGAACTGGGTGAGGACTCCTTCGGCCCCCGACAGCTGGTCAAGCGCCTGTCGGTCGCTCAGCAGCAGGTCGTGGAGATCGTCAAGGCGCTGTCGCTCAATGCCCGGATCGTCGTGATGGACGAACCCACCGCCGCGCTCGCCGAGCACGAGGTCGAGCTGCTCTACCGGCTGGTGCGGCGATTGCAGGAGCGAGGCATCGCCGTGCTCTACATCTCTCACCGGCTGCGCGAGGTGTTCGACCTCAGCGATCACGTGACGGTCATCAAGGACGGCAAGCTGGTCACCACGGTCGCCACCGAGGACGTCACCTCCGAGGATCTGGTCCGCCTCATGGTCGGGCGCGATCTGAGCGGTTACTTCCCGCCACGCTCCACCTCGATCGGGGAGACGCGGCTCCAGGTCACCGGCGGCGGCAACGACCGGCTGCACGACATCGACCTGAAGCTGAACGCGGGAGAGATCGTCGGCGTCGCCGGGCTGCAGGGGTCCGGCCGGTCGGAGCTGGCCAAGGCCCTGTTCGGCGCCGAGCCGTTCACCCGGGGCGAGATGACGCCGGTGCGCCCGCACTCGGTCCGTGCGGGCATCCGGGCCGGAGTCGGCCTGGTGACCGAGGACCGCAAGAGCGAGGGCCTGGCCCTGCGCCAGTCGGTGCGCGACAACGCCCTTCTCGTGACCCGCGCGATGGGCCGCGGTGCTCGCCGCAGCGGGGTGCGGGAAATGCTGGAACGTGTACGGCTCAAGCCGCCCCGGGAGGAGCAGGAGGTTCGCTATCTGTCCGGCGGCAACCAGCAGAAGGTCGTGCTCGCCAAGTGGATGACCGTCGCACCGAAAGTGCTCCTGTTCGACGAGCCCACCCGTGGGGTCGACGTGGGCGCCAAGGCGGCCATCCACGACCTGATGCGCGAGCTGGCCGAAGACGGCGTCGCGATCATGATGATCTCCTCCGAGCTGCCCGAGCTGATCGGCATGAGCGACCGCATCGTCGTGCTCCGGGAGGGCCGCATCGTGGGCACCCTTCCCGCGGGCTCCTCAGAGGAGGCCATCATGAGCCTGGCCGCGGGCGAGGTGTCCCCATGACCCAAAACGTGCTTGCCGATCGCAGGGCCAGGTTCGCCGCGTTGGTGAACCCGACGAGTGTCGTCTTCCTGGCACTGGCCGCCGTGATCCTCGTGGGCTGGACGCTGGTCGCCGTGGACGGTGGTCAGTTCCTCACCATGGAGACCGTCGTCGGGGTGCAGCAGCGCTCGGCGGCGCTCGGGATCGTCGCGGTAGGGCAGACGCTGGCCATCCTGGCGGGATCCCTCGACCTGTCGGTCGCCTATCTGATCAGCCTCACCTCGCTGGTCGCGGCGGTGACCATGGCGGGCCAGGACTCCAACATCGTGCTCGCGGTCGGCGCCGTCGTGGGAGTGAGCGCACTGGTCGGGCTGGTCAACGGCTTGATGATCAGCAAGTTGCGCGTGCACGCGTTCATCGCCACGCTCGGCATCGCACTGGTCATCAAGGGCATCCTGAGCGACCTCTACGACGGCCCGGCCGGCCGGGTGCCGGAGTCCTTCCAGCACCTCGGCTACGACCGGTTGGGCCCCGTGCCCGTCTCGGCGTTGCTCTGGGCCGCGGTCGCACTCGTCGCCTGGTTCCTGCTCAGACGGACCAAATACGGCTATCGGGTGTACGCCGTCGGGGGTGACATCGAGGTCGCCAGGTTGTCCGGGATCCGCACCGACCGGGTGATCATCATCACGCACGTGCTGTGCTCGCTCTGCGCCGGCATCGCGGGACTGCTGCTGGCCAGCAGGCTCGGCGCCGGAGCCCCGACCGTGGGCACCGACGGTGGATACGACCTCGAGTCCATCGCCGCCGTCGTCCTCGGCGGCACCGCGCTGGCCGGGGGGAGAGGCGGAGTCGCGGGCACCGTGGGCGGCGTGCTGTTGCTCGCCGTCCTGGACAGCGTGTTCAACCAGCTGGAAGTGAACTCCTTCTTCAAGGACGTCGTGCGGGGCGTGGTGATCGTCGTCGCCGTTGCCGTCTACGCCCGGCGTACGGGCCTGGCCGGAAGGAGGCGGACGTGAAACGCGCGCTGCCGATTCTCGCGGTGCTGGCGGTGCTGCTGGCCGCCATCGCGATCGTCAACCCGTTCTTCCTCGAGCCCGCCGGGTTCCTGTCCTTCGTCAGGCGCGCCGCGCCCCTGGTCATCCTCGCCGCAGGGCAGTATCTGGTGATCGTCTCCGGCGAGTTCGACCTGTCGGTCGGATCGCTGGTCACCGTCGAGGTGGTCGTCGCCGCCCGCTTGATCGACGGGGACGACGCGGCGACCTGGCCGGTGCTGGCCCTGCTGATCGTTCTCGGCCTGTTCGTCGGCCTGGTCAACGGTGCGGTGACGACCCTCCTCCGCGTGCCGTCGTTCATCACCACGCTCGGCATGATGCTCGTGCTGTCCGGCGCGGTCTTCCTGTGGACGGGGGGCGCACCGCGCGGCGCGCTCTCCCAAGCCTTCCGCATGTTCGGCAGGCAGACCGGGTGGGCCGTGATTATCCTCGTGGTCGTCGCCGTCGCGGCCGTGCTGCTGATGCGGGCGAACTTCGGCAGGACACTCATCGCCGTCGGGGACAACGAGCGCGCGGCCGCCCTGTCCGGCGTACGGGTCACCAGGGTGAGGATCATCGCCTTCGCCCTGTCCGGCGTGTCCGCCGCAGTGGCCGGAATCCTGCTCGGCGGGTTCGCCGGAGTGTCCGCCCAGGTCGGCCAGGGACTGGAGTTCCAAGCGATCACCGCGGTCGTCCTGGGCGGCGTCGTCCTCGGCGGCGGTCGCGGCACGGTCGTCGCCGCGATGGCCGGAGCGTTCACCCTGGAGGCCTTGTTCGCCCTGCTCAACCTGTACGGCGTGTCCGGGGCGCTGAAGTTCACTGTGCAGGGCGTCGTCCTCATCGCGGCCGTAGCGGCCGGAGCCATCCGTCTTCCCTTCCTCGATGCCCTGAAAGTAAAAGGAGACGCCCATGCCGCCTCATAGACCGCTCATCCTCGCCGTTGCGGCTCTGACGGTGCTCGCCGTCGGCGGCTGCACCAGCGACAAGCCCAGCACCACCACGGCCGCCGACACTGCCGCCGACACGGCGCCGACCGCGGCCGATTCGACGGCGCCGGCCTCGGGGACCGGCGAGCAGTCCAAGTTCTTCGTCCAGGCGGACTATGACGCTCAGCTCGCGATGCGCTCGCAGACGGCGGAGGGACCGGCGGACAAGCCTTGGGAGCAGGCCATCGCGCCCCAGATGGTGTCCACCGCCGAGTACAAGAAGAAGGATGGACCATACCACCTGTGCTTCTCCAACGCGGCGGTCGACAACCCCTGGCGGCAGGTCGGCTGGAAGACCATGCAGGCCGAGGTGGCGTTGCACAAGGAGATTTCCGAGTTCACCGCCCTCGACGCCGAGGGCAAGGACGACAAGCAGATCTCCGACATCGCCGAGCTGCAGGCCAAGGGGTGCGACGCGTTGATCGTCTCGCCCAACACCACGGCGACGCTCACTCCGGCGGTCAAGGGCGCCTGCGGGAAGGTCCCGGTCATCGTCTTCGACCGGGGCGTGGAGACCGACTGCCCGGTGACGTTCATCAAGCCGATCGGCGGCTACGCGTTCGGTGCCGACGCGGCCGAGTTCCTCGTGGAGAAGGTGCCGGCCGGCGGGAAGATCCTGGCGCTGCGCATCAGCCCCGGAGTGGATGTGCTGGAGACCCGCTGGTCGGCGGCGAAGGTCGCCTTCGACTCCAGCGGCCTCCAGGTCGTCGGTGTGGAGTTCACCGATGGCGACGCGGCCAAGGCCAAGGGCATCGTCAACGACTACATCCAGCGGCACGGCAAGCTCGACGGCGTCTGGATGGACTCGGGAGCCACATCCGTGGCCGTCGCCGAGGCGTTCGAGGACGCCGGCATGCCCGTCCCGCCGATGACCGGTGAAGACCAGCAGGACTTCCTGCGTAAGTGGAAGGACGACGGCCTGACCGCCGTCGCTCCCACGTACCCCACCTACCAGTGGCGCACACCGATCATCGCCGCCTTGAAGATCCTCAAGGGTGAGGAGGTGCCGAAGGTGTGGAACCTTCCGCAGCCCAAGATCACATCGGAGAACCTCGACCGGTACCTGCAGCCGAACATGCCGCCGCTGCACTACGCGCTGTGCGGCTGTGAGGGGATGCCGGGATTCCCCGAGAAGTGGGGCGGTAAGAAGGGATGACCGCGTTCCCTCTCGGAGTGAACACCTGGGTGTGGGTGTCGCCGCTGACGGACGGCGACCTCGCGTCCCTGGTGCCCCGGGTCGCGGCCTGGGGGTTCGACGTGATCGAGCTGCCGGTGGAGCGGCCCGGCGACTGGGATCCTCACAAGGCCGCGGCACTGCTGGCCGAACACGGGCTGAAGGCATCGGTGGTGCTGGTCATGCCGCCGGGGCGGGAGCTCGTGGCGGCCACGGCCGGGGTCGTCGAGGAGACGCAGGACTACCTGCGGCACTGCGTGGACGTGGCGGTGGCCGTGGGCTCCCCGGTGATCGGCGGACCCGCCTACGCCTCCGTCGGCAGGACCTGGCGGATGTCGTCCGGCGAGCGCCGGGCGATCTGCACCGAGCTCCGGAACAACCTGGAACCCGTGGTCGACTACGCCGGCGAGCGCGGTGTGGCGATCGCGGTCGAGCCGCTCAACCGCTACGAGACCAGTGTGCTCAACACCGTTGAGCAGGCTCTCGACGCATTGCCCGACGGATGCGGCCTGGCGCTCGACGTCTATCACATGAACATCGAGGAGAAGGATCCGGCGCAAGCCGTACGTGCCGCGGCGGGCCGGATCGCGCATGTGCAGGTCTGCGGAACGGATCGGGGGACACCAGGCGCCGACCGCTTCGACTGGCCCGCCTTCACCGGGGCCCTGCGTGAAGCGGGCTATGCGGGCCCCCTCGTCATCGAATCCTTCACCGCTCACAACCAGACGATCGCCACCGCGGCCTCCATCTGGCGGCCGCTCGCACCGAGCCAGGACTCCCTCGCCGTGGACGGTCTGGCCTTCCTCAGGTCGCTGTAGCCGGCGGCCCGCGGTTCCCCGCCATGGCGGGGAACCGCGGGAGCGCCCGGCGAGATCACGATCTACAGGTGTGCCGTCAGCAGGCCGTCATGCTGGGCCGTCACGCTCGCGGCGCGGGAGTTCGGCCGCCTCGACGCGGTCGTGCTCAACGCCTGCATCGGCGGCGCCCGCGCTGCGCGCGGCGGGAGGAGGCGCGACAGTCGTCACCGCCTCCGTCGCGGGCTCGCGTGCCGCTGCAGCGGTTCGCCGAGCCCCGGGAGCAGGCCGAGGCCGTCCGGTTATGGCTGGTCTCCCTCGCGGCGGCCGGCGTAGAGTCCGGGTCGTGCCGACTCGCGGTTGTGATCGACAAAGCTGACCACGCTCCATGCCGTCCGCTCTGTCCGACCCGCCGGGATTGGAGAGCGCTCTCTTGACCGATGGGCCGTACGGGGTGACGATCTGCGCAACACGCCCGTACCACCCGAACTGGTCCTCGTGGCCCATCGAGAACGGACGTTCATGCGCAGAGTCATCACCCGATCGCCCCGGCGCGTCCTCGCGGCCCTGGCCGGCCTCGCCCTGCTGCCGGGCGCCGTCGCGGCGGCGACCCCCGGCGAGCCGCACGGGAAGCCGCCGGGAAAGTCACCGGGCACGCCCCCGGCCCGGCCGGTGGTAGGCACGCCGGACATGGACCACGGCTGCGCCCGGATCGACAAGCGCCTGCCCACGTTGCCCGACTGGCCGGCGGTCAGGAGTGAGATCAAGCGGAACCCGGCCGACGAGAAGCGCATCGCGAGGATCGTCGCGGGGATGACCCTGGCCGAGAAAGTGGGCCAGATGACCCAGCCGGAGATCGCCGCGATCACCCCCGAGGAGGTCGGCCGGTACGGCATCGGCTCGGTGCTCAACGGCGGCGGGTCCTGGCCGGGCCGGGACAAGCACGCCTCCCCGCAGGACTGGCTGGCCCTCGCCGACGCCTACTGGCAGGCGTCGGTGAGCACCCGCACCAAGATCCCGGTGATCTGGGGCATCGACGCCGTCCACGGCAACAACAACGTCTACGGCGCGACGCTCTTCCCGCACAACATCGGCCTGGGCGCCGCGCACGACCCCTGCCTGCTGCGCGACATCGGCGCCGCCACCGCCGCGCAGGTCCGGGCGACCGGGCAGGACTGGGCCTTCGCGCCGACCCTCGCCGTCGTCAGGGACGACCGATGGGGCCGCACGTACGAGGGCTTCTCCGAGGACCCGCGCATCACCCGCGCATACGGCTACGAGGTCGTACGCGGCCTGCAGGGCGGCGACTCCCGAGGACTGGGCCGCCGGGGCGTCATCGCCACGGCCAAGCACTTCATCGGCGACGGCGGCACGCTCAAGGGGCAGGACCAGGGGGTCAACCCCTCGTCCGAGGCCGAAATGATCAACATTCACGGCCAGGGTTACTACGGCGCGCTCGCCGCCGGAGCGCAGACCGTCATGGCGTCCTTCAACAGCTGGACCAACGAGGATCTCGGCATCACCGAGGGCAAGGCGCACGGCAGCAGGAAGCTGCTCACCGAGGTGCTGAAGCAGAAGATGGGCTTCGACGGCGTCGTCGTCTCCGACTGGAACGGCATCGGCCAGGTCGCCGGCTGCACCAACGCGAGCTGCGCCCGGGCGATCAACGCCGGGATCGACGTCGTCATGGTGCCGAACGACTGGAAGGCGTTCATCTCCACCACCGTCGCCCAGGTCGAGGCGGGGGAGATCCCGATGTCCCGCATCGACGACGCGGTGACGCGCATCCTCCGGGTGAAGCTGCGCGCGGGCCTGTTCGAGGCGCCCAAGCCCTCCGCGCGACCCGGTGCGGGCGCGCAGAAGGCCCTCCAGGCGCGGGCGCTGGCCAGGAAGGCCGTGCGGGAGTCGCAGGTCCTGCTGAAGAACAACCGCAAGATCCTCCCGCTCTCCCCCCGGTCCAAGGTGCTGGTGGTGGGCAAGAGCGCCGACAGCATGGCGAACCAGACCGGCGGCTGGAGCCTCACCTGGCAGGGGACCGGCAACGCCAACGCCGACTTCCCGAACGGCACGACCATCCTCGGCGGGCTGCGGGAGGTCCTCGGCGCCGGCAACGTGACCTTCAGCGAGACCGCCGACGGCGTGGACCCGAAGGCGTACGACGCGGTGATCGCAGTGATCGGTGAGACGCCGTACGCCGAGGGCGTGGGCGACCTCGGGCGTCGCTCGCTGGAGGCCGCCAAGCTCTACCCCGGCGACCTCGCGGTGCTCGACAAGGTCTCCGGCAAGGGCGCGCCGGTCGTCACCGTGTACGTCACCGGCCGTCCGCTGCACGTGAACAAGGAGCTCAACCGCTCCGACGCGTTCGTGGTCGCCTGGCTGCCCGGCACCGAGGGCGGCGGCGTGGCCGACCTGCTGGTCAGGAGCCGCGAGAGCGGTCCCGGCTACACGGGCGAACTGTCGTACTCGTGGCCGGGAAGCGCCTGTCAGACGCCGCTGAATCCCGGGCAGGAGGGTTACGACCCGCTCTTCCCCGCCGGGTACGGCCTGCGCTACGGCCAGACCGGGTCGGTCGGCACGCTCGACGAGACCTCGCCCGAGTTCGGTTGTGGCGGCACGGGCGGCGGCGGCACCGCGACCGAGGACCTGGAGATCTACAACCGGCAGGACGTCGCGCCGTACAAGAGCCTGATCGGCTCGGCCGAGAACTGGAGCGGCACGGAGATCGGCGCGGACGGCGAGGCGGCGCACGCGGAGATCGCCGTCGTCCCGGCGGACGTTGACGTCCAGGGCGACGGGCTGAAGGTGACCTGGAACGGCACCGGGGCGGCGCAGATCTACATGCAGGACCCGGCGGGAGGCGGCGACCTGCGCGGCTACCTGAACGCCGACGCCGCGCTCGTCTTCGACACGATCGTCCATCAGCCGCCCGCGGCCCGCACGGTCGTCAGCGCGCACTGCGTCTACCCGTGCTTGGCCGAGGTCGTGGCGACGTCGCTGTTCCAGCGGCTGCCCGTGGGCGCCAAGGCGACCGTCAAGATCCCGGTGTCCTGCTTCGCGCCCAACCTGGACTTCGAGAACGTCAACACGCCGTTCCTCGTGTACACGGACGGCGCGTTCTCCGCGTCGTTCGCGAACATCCGGTGGGTGCCGGGCGCGGGCAAGGACGCCGACGCGCGCGACTGCGCGGACCTGACGTAGCGGTAGGACAGGAAGCGCTCATCGGGGGCGGCCCGCCGTCCCGATGAGCGCTCCCACCGCTCCGGACGAGCGGACACTCACGATTCTCCAAGGCTGACACACTAGCCTGACCGGATGTCCGTCGATGTTGTGGAAAAGCGCCGGAGCGAAGCCGGGCAGGAGGCCGCGCCCGCGGGCCCCCGGCCGCCGGCCCCGGCGCCGCGGCAGGGATGGCTGGACGCGCTGCGCGGCATGGCCGCGCTCGTCGTGGTGTTCGAGCACTGCCTGGACGCGTTGTTCCCCGAGGTCCGCGCGGGCGTGGGCCCGTGGTTCAACTTCGGCCAGTACGGCGTGCTGGTGTTCTTCCTCGTCAGCGGATACGTGGTGCCGGTCTCGCTGGAACGGCGCGGCAGTGTCGGCGGGTTCTGGATCAACCGGGTTTTCCGCCTGTATCCGCTGTGGTTCGTCGCGGCGGCGGCCGGGACGGTGTTCGCCGCCCGGGGCGTGTACTCCCCGTTGCCGCGTCAGCTGGGGGACGACCCGGGCATCGCGGTCCTGGCGCACCTGACGATGCTGCAGGACCTCCTCCAGGTGCCCGGCGTCGTCAACGTGTTCTGGACACTGTCGTACGAGATGGTCTTCTACCTGCTCGTGACGGCGATGTTCGTGGCCGGGGTGCACCGCGCGAGCACGACCGGCATGCTCGCCTTCGCCGTGGCGGCCGTCACCGTGGGCGGCCTGCTTCCGGCGGGCGCGCTGTCGCGCGGCGCCGGCACCGCCCAGATCGTGGTGATCACGGCGGTGGTGCTGCTCGCGGCGGCCGCGTCGCTCGTGGCCGGCGGGCGGGCGCGCGTGTGCGGCACCGCCGTCGCGGCCGTGCTGGCGCTCGCGCTGCTCGGCGCCAACAGCCGGATCGGGGCCTGGCAGAGTCTCGCCGTCGTCGCCACGATGTTCGCCGGCACCGTGCTCTACCGCCTCGACCGGGGACAACTGCGCTGGAGGACGAGCGGGTGGGCGCTGGCCTGCGTGCCGGTCGCCTCCGTGGGCGCCGCATGGGCCTTCGGCCCGGGCTGGGGCATGCCGGGCGACCAGGCGCTGGCGTTCACCCGGGGCTGGTCCACCGCCGTCGCCGCGGCGTGGGCGACCTTCCTGGCCGCCCGTCTCCTGCGGCGCCGCCCGATGCCCCGCGCCCTCGTGTGGCTCGGTCTGATCAGTTACTCCGTCTACCTGCTGCATCCGCTCGCCGTGCAGGTGCTCCGGCGGCTGACCATGGACCCGGGCCGGTTCGCCCTCGCCGAACGCCTGGCCATGGCCGCCCTGCTGCTGGCGGTGGTGCTCGCCTGCTCCGCGCTGACCCACCGGTTCGTCGAACGCCCTGCCCAGGCCCTGGGCCGCCGGCTACTGGCCGCTGTGCGGAGCCGGCCGGATGTCCCGGCGCGCCTGCCCGGCCGAGGGCGCGAGCCTGCCCGCGCCCAGCAGGACCGCCAGCAGCAGGACGGTGACCAGCGCGAACGAGGCGGGCAGACCGGTCAGCGAGGCGATCCCGCCGATCGCGCTCGGCGCGACGAAGCCCGACGCGTAGCTGACCGTGGCCGCCCCCGCGACGCCTTCGCTCGGTGAGGGCGCGGCGTTGCCGGCCGCCGCGAACACCAGCGGGATGACCACCGCGATCCCCACACCGATCAGCATGAACCCGGCGGTCGCCGGCACCGGGGTGCGGGAGACCACGACGAGCAGCCCGCCGAGCGACGCCAGCGCCGCGCCGCCGCGCACGGTCGCCACCGGTCCCAGCCGCCGCACCGCCGCGTCCCCGCACAGCCGCCCCGCCGCCATCATGCAGGCGAAGGCGGTGTACGCCGCGGCGCCCACCGCCGGGGACGCGCCGGCGACCTGGCGGAGATAGACCGCGCACCAGTCCTGGGCGGCGGCCTCGCCGAACACCGCGCAGAAGCCCACCAGCCCGATGAGCAGCACTCCGCGCGGCGGCAGCACGAAGTGGGGCGGGGCGGGCTCGTCGTCGGCCGCCCGCACGTCGAGCAGCGGCGGCCCCACGGCCAGGGCCGCGAGGAACAGCACGACCGCCGCCCCGGCCAGATGGAGCCGGGCGTCGACGTCCGCGCTCGCGGCCAGCGTGCCCACCGCGCCGCCCGCCAGCGTGCCCACGCTCCACATCCCGTGCAGCCCGGACATGATCGACCGGCCGAGCCGCTGCTCGACCTCCACCCCCTGGGCGTTCATCGCGACGTCGGCCATGCCGGCCACCGCGCCGTACAGCAGGAGCGCCGCGCACAGCGAGGGGAGATCCGGGGCCAGCGGGGGCAGGACGAGGACCAGGCACCACAGGCCGATCGACACGCGGGTGACGGCCCGCCCGCCGAAGCGGTGCGTGATGCGGCCCGCGGTCGGCATCGCGAGGACGGAGCCGGCCGCGGGCGCGAGCAGGGCGAGACCGAGGGCGCCGGGCCCGGCCCCGACGTGGTCCTGGATCCAGGGGATGCGGGAGGCGAAGCCGCCGGTGACCGCCCCGTGCAGGGCGAAGACGGCCGACACCGCGAACCTGGCCCGTCTCAGCTCCCGAAGATCCACGATCACACGTTATGCCGCGTTCACGCCTTCGGCGACCACACCAGCAGCCCCAGGCACATCTCGTCGCTGGTGCCCTCGCCCCAGACCACGTACCGGGGCGCCTGCCCGCGCAGCGCGGGCAGCATGGCGCGCAGCCCCGCGTCGTGCGTGCAGGTCACCCGGAGCGTGTCGCCCGCCTTGACCTCCAGCGGCCGGGCCAGCGGGCGGATCGCCTGGTCGTCGAAGTTGTACGCGGGGATGTCGAGGATGGTCTTCGCGTCCGGGGCGCCGGGGTTGAGGTCGACCTTGATGGAGCGGCCGAGCAGGTGCATGTGCCCGGCGGTGGCGTACAGCGTCGCGTCCCTTCTCACGGGCATGTCGCAGTGCTGCGTCGGGCCGGGC
The DNA here is from genome assembly GCF_039649665.1 of Microbispora sp. ZYX-F-249. Taxonomy (NCBI): domain Bacteria; kingdom Bacillati; phylum Actinomycetota; class Actinomycetes; order Streptosporangiales; family Streptosporangiaceae; genus Microbispora; species Microbispora maris. The sequence continues at coordinate 13,666 of NZ_JBDJAW010000033.1, forward strand.
TGCGGGGGCCGGCCCTGCCCGCACATCCGGGTCAGGCCGTCGACCATCTGGCGCGCCTGCTCGCCGAACCGGTGGGCCACGTTCTCGACGGCCGCCTCACGGTCGCACAACGGCCCCGACTCCTCGGCCGTGCAGGGCAGTTCGATCGGCCCGGTGATCAGCCCCGTCTCCAGAGGGGCCAGGCCGCTCCCGCCGTCGGCGAGCCGGAGCCGGATGCCGGACCTGTCCGTGCCGGCGCCGCCCAGCAGGTTGTAGTGGATCTGCAGCACCATCTGGCTGCCCGCGGGGAGGGGGTAGCCGACCTTCTGCCGCAGCAGCGTCTCGTCGACCCCGGGAGCCCAGGAACCGACCCACGCGCCGTTCTCGATCCCGGAGTCGCCGAAGCAGGTCCAGCCCTCGCCCGGCGTCGCGGCGTCCGCCTTGCGCGCCGTCTCCGCCTCCTTGGGCCCGACCCGGAAGACGATCGCGTGGTGCACGATGTCGGTGTTCTGCGGCAGGAACTGGCTGCCGGTCAGGAACGCGGACCCGGTGAGCCCGGGGTCGACCAGGAAGCAGCGGTATTCGTCGGTGCCGCCCGAGGGCGCCGAGGGCCGGTAGGGCTGCGGGAGCGTCAGCGTCATGAACCGCTCGCCCGGCCGCAGCGGCGCCGCCGCCGCGGCCGGCTCGGCCGTGCCGTGACCGGCGTGACCGCTGTGCGCGGCGGGTGCGGTGGAGGCGCCGGGGGTGGCCCCGGGCGCCGCGTCGCCGCACGACGCGACGAGAAGGGTGGCGGCGAGCGCGACGGCGGCGCCGCCCGCCCACCGGGTGAACCGTGCCTTTCCTTGCATGGATCGCCTCCTGGCTGTCGGGGGACCCTTCCAGGCTTCCTTGCCGGGGCGGTCACGTCGACCGACTTCGGATGTAAACCTCTCCTACGACCTCGGCAGTAGGGGCATCCGCCGCAAGGGCCAGAGGGAGGAGCGCGCCGAGTGCCGGAGGCGGCGTTCGGGGTAAGGGCGGAAAGACCGTAAGGTCGTCCAGTGCACAGTCGCCCCGCCAGGAGCGAAACCAGCAGCAGGACCAGGAGCAGGACATGGCCGTGAACGAGATCGACGAGGGACCCGGATTCGCCGATTTGGCACTGATTCCCGAGCTCCTCAAGGCCCTGTCCGGCCTCGGCTACGAGGAGCCCACGCCGATCCAGCGGGAGGCGATCCCGCCGTTGCTGGAGGGCCGTGACCTGCTCGGCCAGGCCGCGACCGGCACGGGCAAGACGGCCGCGTTCGCCCTGCCCATGCTCCAGCGGCTGCACGGCGCCCATCCGCTGGGCATGGAGGACGGCGAACGCGGCGAGCCCGGCGGGCTCGTGCTCGTGCCGACCCGTGAGCTGGCCGTCCAGGTCTCGGAGGCCATGCACCGCTACGGCCGCGACCTCGGCACGCGGGTGCTGCCCATCTACGGCGGCCAGCCGATCGGGCGGCAGTTGCGGGCGCTGGAGCGCGGTGTGGACGTCGTCGTCGCCACGCCGGGACGGGCGCTCGACCACATCGGCAGGGGCACCCTGCCGCTGAAGGGCCTGCGGATGATCGTCCTCGACGAGGCCGACGAGATGCTCGACATGGGCTTCGCCGACGACATCGAGGCGATCCTCCAGGAGACCCCGGAGGACCGGCAGACCGTGCTGTTCTCCGCGACCATGCCGCCGCGCATCGACGGGATCGCCCGCCGCCACCTGCGCACGCCGGTGCGGATCAGGATCGAGCGGGAGGCGCCCGCCGCCGGCGAGGCGCCGCTCATCCGGCAGAGCGCCTACATCGTGTCCCGGGCCTACAAGCCGGCCGCGCTGGGCCGGGTGCTCGACGTGGAGGCCCCCACCGCGGCGATCGTCTTCTGCCGCACCCGGGAGGAGGTCGACCAGCTCACCGAGACCATGAACGGCCGGGGTTACCGCGCCGAGGCCCTGCACGGCGGCATGGGGCAGGAGCAGCGCGACCGGGTCATGAGCCGGCTGCGCAGCGGGACCGCCGACCTGCTCGTCGCGACCGACGTGGCCGCCCGCGGCCTCGACATCGAGCAGCTCACCCACGTCATCAACTACGACGTCCCGTCCGCCCCCGAGTCGTACGTGCATCGCATCGGCCGGGTGGGCCGGGCCGGGCGCGAGGGCGTCGCGATCACGCTCGCCGAGCCGCGTGAGCACCGCATGCTCAAGACCATCGAGCGCGTCACCCGCAGCAGGATCGCGGTCGAGAAGGTGCCGACGGTCGCCGACCTGCGCGCCCGGCGCCTGGAGCTGACCCGGGCCGCGCTGCAGGAGAGCCTGATGGAGGACGGCGACCTCGACCGCTTCCGCGTGGTGGTCGAGACGCTCGCCGACGAGTTCGACCTGGTCGCCATCGCGCTCGCGGCGGTCAAGCTCGCCCACGAGTCCACCGGCGCCGCCGCCGACGAGGAGGAGATCCCCGAGGTCGCGCCGCGCGCCCAGCGGCCCGAGCGCGGGCCGCGCGACGACAGGCACGGCCGCGACGACCGGCGCGGGCGGCGCGGCGGCGGCGCGATGAGCCGCGTCTTCGTCGGCGCGGGCCGCAGCGCGGGCGTGCGCCCCCAGGACATCGTCGGCGCGATCACCGGGGAGACCCGGGTCAGCGGGCGTGAGATCGGGGCGATCGAGATCGCCGACCGGTTCACCCTGGTCGAGATCCCGGACGGCGCCGTGGACGAGGTGGTGTCGGCGCTGCGCCGCACCACGATCAAGGGCAAGAAGCCGATCGTGCGCAGGGACCGCGACGACGCCCCGCGCGGCCGTCGCTGACCCTACTCGAAGGGCGCCGTCCGGCCCGGGCGACGGCCGTCCGCACCGGACGGCCGTCCTCGGGCGTCGCGCGTTCTCCGGCGCCGCGCCGGCGCGGATGCGCGGTCAGGCCGACTGCCGCAACGACATCACCGCCCACGGCGCGAGTTCGACGTCGAGGTCGAGCACACCGGTGCCGGGCACGGTCAGCGTGAACCTGAGGAGCGAGTCGGCCACCGCGCGCAGGTGCGCGCTCTCGGCCCGGGACGGGTTGAGGGGAGACCCGAGCCGATACCAGGCCTCGGCGGCGTTCCCGTGCTCCCAGTCCACGATCTCGACGAGGAACGCGGTGCCCGGCTCCAGCCCGCCGATCGAGTGGCGGATCCTCCGGCTCGGCCCCACCTCGGCCAGCGCGCGTGCCGCCGCGTACGAGCTCTGCGCCCGGACACCCCGCAGGGCCATGTCCTCGGGGTAGTTGAAGAACACCGCCGACACGGCCGAGGTCCGGCTGTCCCGGGTCACGACCCCGGTCGGCGTCGCGAGGAGCAGCCGGTCGCCGAGCCGCGCGAGCATCGTGAACGCGTGGAAGGCGGGCTTGTGGACGCCCCACTCGTTCACCAGGCCGAACCCGCCGTGGAACGGGCCGATTCCGGCGCCGCCCTCCTCGAACACGTCGGTGAAGGTCCAGTAGGAGATCGAGTCGGCGAGGGTGGCGCACCGCAGGTACGCCCGGGTGATGTAGGCCGCCGCGGACGGCGTGTCGTGGACGAAGTCGCGGGATGACGGCGACGTCGACCACTCCGTGATGTGGATCTCCGCTTCGGGATAGGCGCTGTTCTCGACGAGCTCGCGGAGCAGGGTGAGGTCGTCGAACGTCGCGTCGGCGTACCGGGTGATCTGCACCGCCTCGCCGTCGGCGGCGAAGGCGAAGTCGGTGGGGTAGGTGTGGGTCGAGACGAAGTCGACCGGGAGGTCGCGCTTGGCGCACCAGGTGAGGAAGTCCTCGATCCAGACCGGGCGCCAGTCGAGCGCGTCCACGTCGGCCGCGGCGGCCGTCGCGTGGGTCGCGGAGCGGTCCTCGACCTCGCCGCTGTAGCGGTCGTCGGGCACGAAGACGCTCGTCGCGGGCCCGCCCACCTTCAACGCGGGGTCGATCCTCTTGATCGCCGTCACGGTCTGCTCGTACAGCTCGAAGTACTCGGTCTTCGTCCCGGTCCAGAAGTGGGGAACCAGGTTCGGCTCGTTCCACACCTCGAACCGCCACTCCCGCACCTCGTCGAGGCCGTACCGGTCGATCCAGTGCCCGACCGTCCTCGTGACCAGCTCGACCCAGCGCGCCATGTCCTTGGGCGGGCTGCAGTGGGCGCCCCACCAGAACACGGTCTCGGTCTCCGTCGCCAGCTCGCGCGGCATGAAGCCGAGCTCGACGAACGGACGGACACCGTGGTCGAGGATGAAGTCGAACACCTTGTCCACGTAGCTGAACGTGTACACGGGCGAGGCGAGGGGTGCGTCAGGGCCGAAACCACCGCCGTAGCTCTCCCGGTACACGAACATGTCGTCGTGGAAGACGCCGTGGAAACGGACGTACCGGAACCCGCACGCGGCCACGGCCTCGGCGAACTGCTGCTGCCAGTCCGCACGCAGCGCCTCGTTCGCCCGCCCGGCGCCGACGCACCTGGCCCAGACGTGCGGGAACGGACTCTCGTCGCACGGTTCTCCGTCGATCCGCAACCGGTGGCCGGACACGCCGTCACTCGTCATGATCTCACTTCCGGCTTCGCAGGCATGCTGCTCCGAAAAACTTTCGCAACTGATTCGATGTGCTCAGGACGCTAAGAGCGTACGTGCGCAGTGTCAACGGGTGGGCGTGGGCGAATGCCGCGGAGCGGGCGGCGAAAAATCGCCCATGGTAAATTCGAAACAATTTCGAAACCCGGAAGGAGCCCTGATGGTGCGGCGAGGTCGTTCCGAGCGAGCCACCTTGGCGGATGTCGCCCGACTGGCCGGCGTCTCGCCGACGACCGCGTCGAAGGTCCTCAACGGGCGCAGCGACGTGGGGCCGAACACGCGCGAGCGCGTCCTCGCGGTCATGGCCGAGATCGGCTACAAGCCGACCGCGGCGCGGCACGAGCGGGCACGGGACCGGGCCCTCGTCACCATGCTCGACTTCGTGGAGTCCCGTTACGCCGGGACGGTGCTCAAGGGGATACTCGTGGCCGCGACCTCCGCGCGGGCCGAGCTCCTCCTCCGCCTGCCCCCCGGCGAGCCGATCAGCACGAGCCGTACGGCGGCCCGTGGATGGATGGAGGAGCAGAAGGAGTCCGGCGTCGCCGGTCTCGTCGCGCTCGCCGTCGCCGTGCCCGACGCGGTGCTCCTCGCCGCGGAGGATCTCGAGGTGCCCGTCGTGTCGATCGACCCGATCGACACGACCGAATCACGCGTCGTCAGCATCGGCTCCACCAACTGGGCGGGCGGTCGCTCGGCGACCGAGCACGTCATCCAGCTCGGCCATCGCAGGATCGCCTGGATCGGCGGCCCGCCGGGCTCCGCCCCCTCGGTGGAACGCTTCCACGGGTACCAGGCCGCACTCGACTCGGCCGGCCTCACACCGGACCGCGCGCTGATCCGCCACGAGGCGTTCTCCGTCGAGGCGGGCCTGCGGCACGGCCGTGACATCCTCGCGCTCGCCGAGCGGCCGACCGCGATCGTCGCCGGCAACGACGAGATCGCCGTCGGCGTCCTCGCCGCGGCCAAGGAACTGCACATCACGGTCCCGGGGGAGCTGTCGGTCACCGGGTTCGACGACACCCCGCAGACCGAGTGGACCACACCCCGGCTCACCTCCGTCCGGCAGCCTCTCGTCGGCATGGGCCGGATGGCCGTCGAGACCGTCCTCGGCATGGCGGACGGCGTCCAGCCCGCCTCCCGGCACCTCCAGCTGGCGACGACCCTCAGCGTCCGCGACTCGACGGGCCCCGTCCCGTCTGCCTGATCCGCCCGGGCCCGGACACCGCGCCGGCCCGCGCCGCGCGCTGCCGGACGAGCAGCAGCGCGAGCAGGCCCGCGAGGACGGCGACGGTCGCGCCCGTGCCGAGCAACGCCCCCAGCTGCTGGTCGGCCGCGCGATCCGGCGCCCACGGCAGTTCCAGCGCCGCGTACCATTCCGGCGCCTGCGGCGGCCCCGCGAGCACCGCCAGCCCCGTCCACGCGCGTACGGCGATCGCCCCCGTGAGTATCCAGGCGCGGACCTGCGGCCGGATCGCGTGCGGAAGCGGGTCCACACCGGCCGCCACCGTGAGGAAGAGCACGGCGGTGACCGTCACCACCGCCTGCGCGGCCAGCCGCAGGGCGAGGCTCGGCTGAGCGTGGCCGAACAGGCCCGTCAGGTACAGCACCGGGTACGGCAGCGCGTACAGCGCCAGGACGGTCACCGGGTGGGACAGCGCACGGCCGGCCGGGCCGGCGAAGGGCTCGGACCCCGGGTGAGCGCGCCGCCACAGTGTCACCGGGGCTCCGAAGACGAGCAGGACGGGCCCCACGGCGCCGAGCAGCGCGTACTGCGCCGCGTGCGCGGAGAACACCGCGGGCGCGTAGGCCGCCACCCCTCCCGACGTGGCGTAGCCGAGCACGACCAGGCCGGCGACCCAGGACGCGGTGCGTCCGGCCGGCCATCTCTCGCCGTCGCCCGGCGACGCGGCGCGCGACAGCCGCCGCACGCCGGCCAGGTACGCGGCGAGGGCCGCGGCCAGCAGGAGCAGCGCGATCGGGTCGGGCCGCACCTCGGTGGCGAGCGTGCCCGGCGTGAGCGCGGGCAGGGCGTATCCCAGCGCGTCGTGCTGGTGCGCGGCCGCCTCCGTGGGCGGCGGGGGCGTGCGGCCCAGCGCCACGGCCAGGCCCAGGGTGCCGGCCATCACCGCGATCTCGCCGCAGGCGAGGCGGAGGAACGGCGCGCGGGCCACGCCGGACTCCATCGCCCCGATGGTCCTGCGCCGGTGCCGCCACCCGAACCAGCAGAGCACGGCCAGCGCGGCGACCTTGGCCAGCACGAGCAGGCCGTACCTCGACTGCCACAGCAGGGGCAGCGAGCCGAGCCTGACCCAGGCGTTGAGCGCGCCGGACGTCCCGACGGCGGCGAAGCAGCCCAGCGCGAGCGTGCTGAAGCGGCGCACGGCGACGGTGAGCCCGGGCGCGGCGCGCAGGTGCGCCACGAGGGCGTACAGGCCGCCGACCCACAGCGCGACGGCCGCGACGTGCGCCATCAGGCTGAGGACGGCGAGGTTGTGGTCGGCGGCCGAGGCCGAGTGGCCCACGTACGCCGGGGGCAGCACCGCGAGCACCGCCACCGCGAGCAGCGCGGGCCGCACCAGTGCGGACCGGTGCCGGGGCCCGTGCGGCAGGAGCGACCCGGCGGCGACCATCAGGGCCGCGACCGTCACCGTCAGGAACGCCTGTCCCTGCGGGATGTAGAAGAGGAAGGCGGACAGCGCGCCGGAGCGCAGCGCGTCGCCCGGGGGCAGCCCGAGGAAGTCCGACAGCGTCAGGACCTCGGTGACCGCCGCGCTCGCCGCCCAGCCGAGCGCCCAGGCCCCGGCCGACCGCATGACGGCCCTGCCGCTCGCGGGGGCGAGGACGACGGCGGCCAGCAGGACCCCGACCGTGGCGACGGCGCAGGCGTCGTGCACGAGGCGCACGACCGGCAGACCCCACGTGGTCAGGGCGCCGGGGGAGGGCAGCCCCTGGATCGCCGGTCGCGGCCTGCCGCCGCCGAACCACAGGGCGAGCGCCAGTACGGCGAACGCCGTCGCGGCGACGGCGGGATCGACCACGCGGCGGTGGCGCGGGGGGTGTGTCATCGTCGGAGTCCTCGGCTCGGCACCGTTGATCGGTGCGAGTATGACCCAAATGCTCCTTTCGGTGTGCGGCCGGGTGCGAGCATCGGCCGCCGCCCCCGCATCCGGGCGACGTTCAGGGTCACGTCTCGGGTGCTCTCGTTCCTCTCGTCAGGTGTGAGCCCGTAGGGGAGAAGCCCGGGTGACGGGCGCGGTCTCGCGGGGTCGGATGCGAGACACCGCGCTGATCGGGACAAGGGCCGGTCTTCCTCGGTGCGTCCGGACACGGATTGTTAGCGCTAACAAATCGACTGCAGGGGTGCTCCTCTCCCTGAGGGGACCGAAGGCGCTGATGTAGCGGAGCAAATACGACGCGGCGAGTGTCGTCAAGGGACCCCGGCCGGGACCGCCGCGGCGCCTGCGCCGCGCCGGGCGCTCAGCTGCTGTCATCGGGGCGGGATCGCCCGTCTCGTCGCCGGCGGAGCCCTCTGAAGGTTTCATCGGCCGGAGCGCGGGTGAGGGCCCGATTCACCGGGTCCGGGAGTCGTGCGACGCGGGGCGTCCGCGCGAATCGATTCGCCAATGGTCTTGACACTGCTCGCGGAGATTTCCACACTGAGTGCGCGTTCGGCTTCCTCCTGCCGGGGTCGGTGATGAGCGGCAGGGGCCGGCGGCGACGCCGGTCGCGTCAGGCGTTCCGCCGCACACTGCATCTCCCGGGTGCCTCCGGCCTCCTCCTCGTACAACCGGTCGGCCTCGTACAACCGGTCGGCCCATGCCGGCTCGGGCTCGGACGGGCGGTTTCGCCGCCGCTTCCTTCTTCGAGACCGGCCGCGCCGGGCACCCCACCAGCGTGAGCATCCCCACCAGAAGGAGAAACGCATGCGATTAGGCGGATCCGCCCGGCGACGGTCCTCCTGGCACACCCCGGACGGCCGTTCCGCCCGCGTCCGGCGGCTACGACGGCTGGTCGTCGCCGTGCACCTCGCGATCGCGACGATGGTGCCCGCGGGGTGGGCGGCAGCGGACGGCGCTGCGGCCACCACGGCGGGAACGGCCGCAGCGGCCGCCGCGGCCGTGGCGACGGTGACCACTCCACCGATGGGCTGGGCGTCGTGGAACACCTTCGCGGCCCAGATCAACTACAACGTGATCAAAGCCCAGGTGGACGCGATGGTGTCCTCGGGGATGAAGGACGCCGGCTATGAGTACGTCAACATCGACGAGGGCTGGTGGCAGGGGACGCGCGACGCGTCCGGCAACATCACGGTCGACCAGTCCGAGTGGCCGGGCGGGATGAAGGCGATCGCCGACTACATCCACAGCAAAGGGCTGAAGGCGGGCATCTACACCGACGCCGGGCGCAACGGCTGCGGCTACTACTACCCGACCGGCCGCCCGGCCGCGCCGAACAGCGGCAGCGAGGGCCACTACGACCAGGACTTCCTGCAGTTCTCCCGGTGGGGCTTCGACTTCGTGAAGGTCGACTGGTGCGGCGGCCAGGCCGAGGGGCTCGACTCCCGCAGCACCTACCAGGCGATCAGCGCCGCCATCGACCGCGCCACCGCGCAGACCGGGCGTCCGATGGTGCTGTCGGTGTGCAACTGGGGGGCCCAGAATCCCTGGGACTGGGCGCCGGGCTTGTCCACCATGTGGCGCACCAGCGGCGACATCATCTACTGGGGACAGACCGCGTCGATGGACCGGGTGCTCGCCAACTTCGACTCCGCCCAGCACCCGAACGCCCAGAGCCCCGGGCACTACAACGACCCCGACATGCTCATCGTCGGCATGAACGGTTTCTCGGCCGCGCAGAACCGCACGCACATGGGCCTGTGGGCCATCTCCGGGGCGCCGCTGCTGGCAGGCAACAACCTCGCCACGATGAGCGCCGAGACCAGGGCGATCCTGACCAACCGGGAGGTGCTCGCGGTGGACCAGGACCCGCTCGGACGACAGGGCGTGAAGGTCGCCGAAGACCAGAGCGGACGCCAGGTCTACGGCAAGGTGCTGTCCGGCACGGGCCGGCGGGCGGTGCTCCTGCTCAACCGGACCACCTCCTCCGCGTCCATCACCGCCCGCTGGTCGGACCTCGGCCTGAGCGGGGCCGCCGCCGTACGGAACCTGTGGACCGGGACCGACATCGGGACCTTCGACGGCGGCTACACCACGACCGTCCCCGCCCGCGAGGCGGTCCTGCTGACCGTCACCGGGAGCGGCGCCACTCCGACCGCCGGCCCGTCGCCCACCCCCACCGGGAGTGGCGCGATCAAGGGTGTGGGGTCGGGCCGGTGCCTCGACGTCGCGGGCGTCTCGCAGGCCAACGGCGCCCAGGTGCAGCTCTGGGACTGCAACGGCCAGGCCAACCAGCGCTGGACGCCGACCGCCTCGGGCGAGCTGCGCGTCTACGGCACGAAGTGCCTCGACGTGTACAACCGCGGCACCGCCGACGGCAGCAACGTGATCATCTGGGACTGCAACGGCCAGAACAACCAGCAGTGGCGCCTCAACGCCGACGGCACCATCACCGCCGTGGGCGCGGGCAAGTGCCTGGACGCCTACAACAACGGCACCGCCAACGGCACCAAGCTCGTCGTCTGGACCTGCAACGGCCAGGCCAACCAGCGCTGGACCCGCCTCTGACCTCTCACCGCATGCCTGCGCCGGGACGGCGCTGTCCGTCCCGGCGCCGGCCGCGCTCCTCACGGGCGTGCTCGTGGTCGCGGCCGTCGCGGCGGGCTTCTCGCGGTGTGCGGAAGATCGCAGGCGGGACCGGCCGAGATCGCCCGCGTGTGAGACAATCCCCGCGACATGCGCGCCTCACTCTCCTTCCGGCTCGCGCGGTCGGCCGCCTTCTCGGCCGTCTGCGTGCTCCTCGCCGTCGGCGCGCACCGGTTCGCCGGGGGAGGCGGGCCGACGCCGGCCGCGCTCCTCACGGGCGTGCTCGTGGTCTCGGCGGGCGCGGCCGTCGCCGCGGGCCGGGAGCGATCACCCCAGGCGATCGTCGGGCTGCTGCTCGGCGCTCAGGCATTCCTGCACTTCCTCCTCGATGTCACGGCCTCCGCCGCCGATGCGGGGCATGCCACGTGGCACGGCGGTCTGAGCGCACAGACCGGAATGCTCACCGCCCACCTCACCGCGGCGCTGCTGACCGGCTGGTGGCTGGCGCGCGGCGAGGAGGCCCTGTGGTCCGTGCTGCGGGGGATCGGCGCCGGGGCGGGGCGCTGCCTGCGGGCGGTGGCCGCGCTCTTGGCCGCGCTCTCGGCACCGCTGGACGCGGATCTCGCGGCCGCCCGGCGTCCTCGCCGGCGCCCGGCGGCCGGTGCCGGGCGCCCCCCGCGCAGCGCGGGCGTGCTCCGGCACGCGGTCGTCCGCCGCGGGCCTCCGGTTCTTCCCGTCTTCTGAGCTTCACGCGCGGGCGGCGCGTATCTCCCAGGGGATCGGTCTGTCCCCTTCTGGGCCACGCTCGCGCGCCTCCGTACCATCGCAGACGACTGGAGAACCCCCATGACCTCGTACGTCCGCCGTGCGGCCGCCGTCACCGCCGGTGCCCTCGCGCTCACCCTCGGCCTCGCCGTTCCCGCCCTCGCCCACGTGACCGTCAACCCCGGCAGCGCAGTCCAGGGCAGCTGGACCAAGATCGCCTTCCGGGTCCCCAACGAGCGCGACAACGCCTCGACCACCAAGGTGGAGGTCGAGTTCCCCACCGACCACCCGCTGCCGTTCGTCTCAGTCCGCCCGGTCCCCGGCTGGGACGTCAAGCTCACCCGCGGCAAGCTGCCCAAGCCCGTCGTGTCGGACTCGGGCGACACGATCACCGAGTCGGTGCTGAAGATCACCTGGTCCGGCGGGAAGATCGAGTCCGGCCAGTTCCAGGAGTTCGAGGCGTCGGTCGGCCCGCTGCCGAAGAACGTGGACGCGCTCGCGTTCCCCACCGTGCAGACCTACTCCAACGACGAGGTGGTCAAGTGGGCGGACGCGCCGAAGGCCGACGGGTCCGAGCCCGAACATCCCGCGCCGACACTGAAGCTCGTCGCCGCCGAGGAGGGGGAGGACGACCATGACGGCGCCGCCTCCGCCTCGCCTGCCGCCGCCCCCACGGTCGCGGCGGCCGCCGCGGACGATGACGACGACGAGGGCGGAAACACCACCCCGGCCCTGGTGCTCGGCGGCATCGGCCTCGTCGCCGGCCTGGTCGGGGCCGGCGCGGGCATCACGGCCCTGCGCCGCTCCCGCGGCTGACCGGCGCGGTCCCTGCATGGAGCCCCCTTGCCGGTCACACGGCCCGGAAGGGGGCTCCCCCGTCGTGGTGCGACGGCGGCGGCGCCGGTCAGGCCACGCCTCCGGTGGCGCGCTCGTTCTGACCAGTGACCCAGCGGCCATCCCGACCGACGCAGAACGCCACCGACGCCGGCCGCATCGGACGGCTGCCCGAGCCGGCCGGGCGGGTCATAGCGACGATCATCTGCAGGGCCTCGGCCGAGTCGGCGCCGCGCAGCAGGCCGCGCGACGGTCAGGTCAGGAGGGTCTCTCCGATCCAGCCGTCCGGGGAGCATCCGGGCGGTACGGCGAAGACGGCCGACCCGATGGGGGTCGTCCACTGGTTCAGCAGATCCATCTCCGCCAGCCGCGCCTGGATCGGGACGAACTGCCGTGCCACGTCGGCCTGGTAGGACGCGAACAGCAGGCCCGCGTCCGGTCGTCCCTCCGGGCTCAGGCCGTCCTCGTAGTTGTAGGCCCGTCGCAGGACGCGCATGCCCGGGTCGGCCGTCCGAGCGCGACGGATGTGCGCGAACTCGGAGATCACCGGCAGGCCCGACGGGCCGAGCGCGGCGAAGTCGGGCTCGTCGGTCTCGGCCCGGCCGGTCAGCGGCGCACCGTCGTCCAGCCGCCGCCCGACGCTGAACTCCTTGGCCGCACGGTCCGCGGCGTCCCACTTCTCCAGGTCCATCCGGATGCGGCGCAGCACCAGCGTGGTGCCGCCGCGCAGCCACCCGTCGCGCACCCACACGGCCCGCTCGAAGTCCGCCGACCCCGGGCGGGGGTTGACGGTGCCGTCGAGCTGGCCCATCAGGTTGCGCTGGGTGGTGCCCGGTGCCCGGACCTGCGGGCTCTGCCGGAAGCCGTGCTGTGTCCACCGTACGGTCGCGAAGGAACGGGCGTCCCTGACGAGCACGCGCAGCGCGTGCGCCAGCGTTACGCGGTCGTCCGCACACACCTGCACCAGCAGGTCGCCGCCGCTCCATCGGGGCTGCAGGGCGTCGACCTTGAAGGCAGGCAGCGGCCGTGGCGCCAGGTGCCCGGCCCCCGCCGCCTCGAACAGCCCGGCGCCGAACCCGAAGGTGACGGTGAGCCGCGCGGGCAGCAGCGCCAGTTCGGCGTCGGTGTCGGCGAGGGCGGGCTCGCCCCGGGTGAGCCGTCGCGCGTCGTCGGTCAGCAGCCGCATCAGGCGTGTCAGCGCCACGCGACCGGTTTGCGGCCGCAGGTCGAACCCGGCGAACACCGCGAACGTCTGCGGAGAGGTCGCGACGCCCGCCTGGTGGACGCCGTGGAAGGGTTCGACGGCGTCACCGCCGGGGAGGGGCGCGGACCCGGCCGCCGCGCGTCCGGCCACGTCAGGTACGGCGCAGGCCGCCGCGGCGGCGGCGACGGCTCCTCCCGCGAGCAGGCCGCGCCGGGTCAGCCGCCGTCCCGCTCGGAACTCGCGCTCACTCATGGGGCGCGTAGGACTCGTTGGCACCGGCGAAGTCCTTGGCCACTGCGGTGAAGGACACCGTCCTGCCGTCCTTCAGGGTGAGCGTGAAGGGCACCTCGGCCCCGGGCTCGACGGCCGTGCGGACGTCCATGAGCATGATGTGGTCGCCGCCGGGCCGGAGCACGTGCCGCCCGCCGGCGGGGATCACGAACCCGCCCTGCTTGCGGCGCATGGTCGTGGCTCCGGCGTCTCCGGCGACCTCGTGCAGTTCCACGGACGGGGAGACGGGGGTGCTCGCCCCGACGACGGTGACCGCCTCGCGGCTGGTGTTGACGAGCGTGCCGAAAGCGGCGCTCATGCCGGAGCGGGCCGTCTTCACCCACGGATCGGCGATCGACAGCGGAGCGGCGGCCGTCGTTGCGGACACGGAGGCGGGGGCCTGCGCCGCGGCCGGGGAAGCGGCGGTGGTGCCGGCCGGACCGGCGCAGGCGGCCGCGGCGAGTAGGGCGGCGAGCGCCGCCGGGAGGACTCGGTGAACGGTCGTGCTGGTCATGCGGAAGCCTTCTCTCGGTCGTCCGGCGGACATGCGGGCGCGTCCCGTGGGCCGGCCAGGGCTCGGCTGAGGAACGGGACATGCGCGCGGGCATGCTCCGCCGGGAAAGATCATGATCACGTCCCGGGCCGTACGCGGCCGGGGAACGGGGTGAGGAGCGTCGTCTCAGACGGACGGCTGGAGAAGGCGGGGCGGGCCGCGCCGGGTGACGCTGTGACGCGGCGCGACGGAGCGGGGGAGACGCGGCTCGTCCGGATGCGGCGACGCCAGGGTCGTGAACACGGGCGGCGCCGGATCGGCCGCGATCCGCGTCAGGCGCACGGCCAGCCGCCGCAGCAGCGCCCACAGGGCGGCCTCGCCCCTGGCGAGCCACAACGACGTCAGGGCCACCGCCCAGCCGTGGGCGATGAGCATCCCCACGCCGGGTCCGGCGTGCGCGTGCCCGGCCAGGACGTGCCTGATCGCGCCGTCCGCGGCCGACGGGGACGACACGGCGAACAGCACGTGCAACGCGGCCTGCAGGGCCGCGAGCAGGGGCAGGATCGTACGCAGTGTCCGTTCCCCGCCGGACAGGGGCAGCGCGACGGCGAACACCGCGGGCAGCCCCAGCGCGAGCGCGCCGGGGGCCGCCTCGCCGCCGCTGAACAGGTGCGCCAGCACGCCCAGACCGAGGCATACCGCGCTGAAGGCGGCGGCTCGGGCGAGACGGAGAGGCGATGTCACCGGCATGGCCCTGCCAATATCGCATGCCCGGCGCCCGGTCCCCGTTCCGGGACACCGTGTCGCGCGCGGGATGCCCGGCCCATGGACCGCCCCGCCCGCAGGCGACGCGGTTCAGCCGGCCCGCGACGCCTGGCCCGGGGACGGCTCGGGGAGCAGGGCGCCCGCGCTTCGCCGACGATACTCACGCGGCGAGCTGCCGGTGATCCGCTTGAACGCGCTGCTGAGGGCGCTTTCCGAGCCGTAGCCGACGGCGTGGGCGATCGTGGCGAGTGTGTCGCCGCCGTCGCGCAGGCGCCGGGAGGCGAGCTCGATCCGCCACCGGGTGAGGTAGTCCAGGGGGCCGAGACCGACCGTGTCCTTGAACCGCGCGGCGAGGGTGGACCGGGACACCGCGCCGGTCCTGGCCAGCTCCGCGACGGTCCACGGGTGGGCGGGCCGCGCGTGCATGGACCGTAGTGCCGCCGCGACCACGGGGTCGGCGAGACCGGCGAGCCAGCCCGACACCGCGCGGGGCTCCCGCGCCAGGTGCAGACGCAGGACGTGGATGAGCATGACCACGGCGAGATGCTCGGCCGCGAGCGTCGAGCCGATGGCACACCCCCGCAGCTCGGTGTCGATCTGGTCGAGGGCCCACCGCACCGCGCTCGCCTCGCCGGTTTCGGCGGGCACGTGGATGACCGGCGGCAGCCCGTCGAGCAGGAGCGAGCGTGCCCGGTCGCCGAACGAGAAGCGGCCGCCGACGAGGAGCGTGTCCGCGCCGTCGCCGACGTGGGGGAGGCCGTCCCCCGCCGCCGTCCACAACGGCCCGGCGTCGACCGGGACGGCAAGCGGGTCGCTGAAGAGCGTGAAGACGAGCGGGCGCGTGAGCAGAAAACAGTCGCCCTGGGCCAGGGAGATCGGCGCGTCGAGGCCCTCGACGCCCAGGAAGCACCGGCCGCGCAGGACGGCGTTGAACTTCACGCCGTCCGGCGGCTCGAAACGCACCGCCCAGCTGCCGCCCGCCGACATGCCCGTGGACAGGTGCGCCCTGGTGCCCAGCAGCGCGAGCACGTCTTCGAGCGGATCCATCGGCTTTCTCCCGCGACGATCGGGTGACAGTGGACGATCGATAAAGTATGCCGGACTTTCCCCTATAGATGGTCCGAATCCGGCGCTCTAGCGTGGCGGCATGAACAGCGAACAGACTCGTCTCACCACTCCGTTCCACTCCCACGCCACCGCCGCCGAGGTCGTCGAAGGGGTGGATCTGTCCGGGCGGCGCGTCGTCGTCACCGGCGGCGCCTCCGGCATCGGTGCGGAAACCGTCCGCGTTCTGGCCGGGGCCGGGGCGGAGGTCACCATCGCCACCCGCGACCCGGCCACGGCGGCGCCGATCGTCGCGAGCCTCGCCGGCGGGCCGGGAACCGTCCGGTCCGCCGCGCTCGACCTGGCCGATCTGTCGTCGGTCGCGGCGTTCGTACGGGACTGGCGTGGCCCGCTCGACGTGCTG
The DNA here is from genome assembly GCF_039649665.1 of Microbispora sp. ZYX-F-249. Lineage (NCBI taxonomy): Bacteria > Bacillati > Actinomycetota > Actinomycetes > Streptosporangiales > Streptosporangiaceae > Microbispora > Microbispora maris. Next base: position 29,728 of record NZ_JBDJAW010000033.1, read on the forward strand.
GTCGCCAACGCCGGGGTCATGGCGCTCCCGGTGCGCCGGGTTACCGCTCAAGGTTGGGAGATGCAGCTCGCGACGAACTATCTCGGACATTTCGCCCTCGCCGTGGGTCTGTACGGCAATCTGCGGGCGGCGGGCCGGGCGCGGATCGTCGTCGTCAGCTCCGGCGCCCATGCCGGGACGCCGTTCGACTTCGACGACCCGCAGTTCGAGCGCCGGCCGTACCACCCGTGGACGGCCTACGGGCAGTCCAAGACGGCGGACGTCCTGCTGGCGGTGGGGGCACGGCGGTGGGCGGCCGACGGAATCACGGCGAACGCGCTCAACCCCGGCTGGATATTGACGAACCTCCAGCGTCACATGAACGAAGCGACCATGCGCGAGATGGGCGCGATCGACGAGAACGGCGAGATCATTCCCCAGCCCTACCTCAAGACTGCCGCCCAGGGCGCGGCGGCGTCCGTGCTGCTGGCGGCATCGCCACTGGTGGAAGGTGTGACCGGCCGCTACTTCGAGGACAACCGGGAGGCCCCGCCCGCCGCCCCCGGGATCCCCGGCGGAGTGGCGGCCCATGCGCTCGACAGGGACGCGGCGGACCGCCTGTGGGACTACGGAAGCGCCGCGCTCGGCCGCGCGCGGTTCGCCGGCCGGCTGAAGGAGCCCACGGCGGAGTAGGGCCGCCCGGCGTGCGGCGGGAGGTTCACGAGCGCATAGGAATTGGGCCCTTTGGGCACTTCAAGAGGTATCGGGGGCGTGTTCGATGGGGGGAACCATGGCTGTATCGGCGGACCTGGCGAAGCTGCTCGACCGCGAGTACGAGGACAAGACCTTGGACGAACTCCTCAAGGCGCCGGTGGACGCGCTGGCCGGGGTGAGCGCGGAGGACGCGGAACTGCTGAAGAAGGCCTTCCATATCAAGACCGTCGGAGACCTCGGCCGCAACAAGTTCTTCCGGGCGGCCACGGCGCTCGTCGATCTCACCGACAGCAGGAAATAATCGGGTCTCCCGCCTTACCGGCGGCCGTTGTAGAAGATTTCCATCGCCTTATAGGTTGATGGAAAGTGCCTACAAGGGAGCGGCCGTGGGGGCTCTGTTCGTCGGCGTGGACGGGGGAGGCACCAGTACGCGCTGCGTCGTGGTCACGGAATCGGGCGAGATCGCCGGGCGTGGACGGGCCGGCGGCGCCAACGCGATCTCGGTCCCCGATCCGGCGGCCAATCTGCGTTCCGCGCTGCTCGGCGCACTGGAGGGCCTCGACCGCGCGCTGATCGCGGGCGGCGTGTTCGGCCTTGCCGGGGCGGCCCGCGCGGCGGAGCCGGCGGAGCGGGCCTGGCGGGAGGCAGGGCTCGCCGGGCGGCCGGCGGTGGTCGCGGACGTGCTCGTCGCCTTCACCGGCGCCACCGAGGAGCCGGACGGTGCGGTCCTGGTGGCCGGCACCGGTGCGATCGGCGCGCGGGTCCGCGACCGCCGGATCGTGCGGCGGGCCGACGGCCTCGGCTGGCTCCTGGGCGACGAGGGCTCGGGCGTGTGGCTGGGCCGCCGGGCCGCCGCCGCGGCGTTGAACGCGATCGACGGCCGGGGCGAGCCCACCGTGCTGGTCGCCCGGGTGGCCGAGGCCGTCCTGGGCGCCGGGGCGGCCGGCGAGGACGACGGGCCCGCGCTCGCCCAGGCCCTGGTCGGGGCGGTGTACGCGCGGGTCGCCGAGCTCGGTCCCGCCTGGCTCGGCACGCTCGCGCCCGTGGTGGACGCCGCGGCCCGCGAGGGCGACGAGGTGGCCCGCGGCGTCGTCGCCGAGGCGGCCCGCAGGCTGTGCCGTACGGCACGGGTCGTCACCGGGGGTGCCGCCCGCGACAGGGGAGCACGGGCGGCGGGAGACGGAGGGCCGCTGGTGCTCGCGGGGTCGCTGCTGACCGAGCCGACCGAGCTCGCCCACCTGGTCAGGGCCGAGCTGGGCAGGCGAGCCAGGCTGGTGCGCGCCCGGGACGCCGCGGCGGGCGCCGCCGCGCTCGCGGTGCGGGCGGCCCTGCCCGGCGACCCGCGCGCCGCCGAGGCGCACCGCGCGCTGATCCGGCAGGGGGGCGCATGAGCGAGCGGAGCGGGCGCATCGGCAGGCACTGTGCGAGCGGAGCGGGCGAGCCGGTGCGCACTGTGCGAGCGGAGCGCGCGCATGGGCAGGCACTGCGAGCGGAGCGCACGCATCGGCAGGCACTGTGCGAGCGGAGCGCGCGCATCGGCAGGCCCTGTCCGCGAGGGGCTGTCCCGCGCCTCCGGCACGACCTGACGCCGAGCCGCCGGGCGAGGAGGCGGCATGAGTGAGGGCGAGCTGGGCCGGATGGCGATGGCGGTGCTCCAGCCCGGGTTCGAGGGTACGGAGCCGCCCGCGTGGCTGCGGCGGGCGCTCGCGGACGGCCTCGGCGGCGTGATCCTGTTCGCCCGCAACGTCGCCGGCCTGGAGGGGACGGCCGCGCTGGCGGCGAAGCTGCGCCGGGAGCGGCCGGACGTGGTCGTCGCCGTGGACGAGGAGGGCGGCTCGGTCACCCGGCTGGAGGCCGCCGGCGGCAGCTCGTGGCCGGGCAACATGGCGCTGGGCGTCGCCGGCGACGAGGAGCTGACCCGCCGGGTGGCGCGGCAGATCGGCCGGATGGTCGCCGCCGCCGGCGTCACCCTCGACTACGCCCCCGTGGTGGACGTCAACGCCGACCCCCGCAACCCCGTCATCGGCGTGCGTTCCTTCGGCTCCGACCCCGAGGAGGTCGGCCGCCACGGCGCCGCCTGGATCGAGGGGCTGCAGAGCGCCGGGGTGGCCGCCTGCGCCAAGCACTTCCCGGGCCACGGCGACACCGTGACCGACTCCCATCTGGCGCTGCCCGCCGTACGGGCCTCCCGTGAGGTGATAGAACGGCGCGACCTGCCGCCGTTCCGGGCCGCCATCGCGGCCGGGGTGCGCGCCGTGATGTGCGGGCACCTGCTCGTCCCCGCCGTCGACGCGCTCCCCGCGACGCTGAGCCGGGCCGTGCTGACCGGCCTGCTGCGGGAGGAAATGGGGTTCGAGGGGCTCGTGGTGACCGACGCGATCGAGATGCGGGCGGTCGCCGCCCTCCACCCGCCCGGCGAGATCGCGGTCCGCGCGCTGGCCGCCGGGGCCGACGCGATCTGCGTCGGGGTGTCCTCGGCCAGGGGGGAGAGCGTGTACGCGCTGCGCGACGCGATCATCGGCGCGGTCCGCGAGGGCCGGCTGGCGGAGGAGCGCCTGGCCGAGGCGGCGGGCCGGGTGCGGGACCTGGCCGCGTGGTACGACGCGCAGGCGGAGGCCAGGAAGGCGGTGGCCCGCGACGCCGACGAGGGCCTCGGCCTGGCGGCGGCGATGGCGGCGCTGCGCGCGACCCCCGCGGAGCCGCCGGAGCCGCTCACCCGGGCGCCGCTGGTGGTGCACCTGGCGGCGCGCCCCAGCCAGGCGGTCGGCCGCGCCACCCCTCTCACCCTGGGGGAGGCGCTCGGCGAGCTCCTGCCCGGGACGGTGACGGCCCAGATGCACGACGACGGGCGGCTGCCGGATCTGCGCGACACCGGGCGTCCTCTCGTGATCGCCGTCCACGACGCCGTACGGCACGCCTGGATGCGGCGGCTCCTGGAGGAGGCGCTGCGGGCCCGCCCGGACGCGATCGTGGTGGAGACGGGGGTGCCGGGGCCGCCCGCCGGGCGGGTGTACCTCGCCACCCACGGCGCCTCCACGGCCTCCGCGCGGGCGGCGGCCCGCTGGCTCGCCGGAGGCGTCTGACGCGTCGGCGGACCCCTCGCGCGGGACGTATTCCCAGGTAGCAGGCGTGGGTAAAAATTAACTCCATCGAGGTGTGTGTCCGTGGAAAAAATTGACGGCGTCGCGAGAGCGCCCGTATTGTCCAGGCAATCGGGAACCAGGAGCAGCCCATGAAGCGACTCGCGGCGATCGTGGCTCTGGCGTCGATCGTCACAGCCACCGCCTGCGGCACTACCGGTACGACGGACAGCGCCCAACAGGGCGGCGGCGTGTACACGACGATCGACGGCAGCAAGCAGATCAACGCCAGCGCGCCGATCAACCCGTTCAACCCCGTCGGATCGGTCTTCTCGGGATACAACGGCATGGCGCTGGCGTGGCCCAAGAACGACCCCACCGATCCCAACCAGTTCTACCCGGCCATCGCCAGGAGCTGGAGCATGTCCCCGGACCGGTCGGAGGTCGTCATCCACCTGCAGCCGGACGCCAGGTGGTCCGACGGCAAGCCGGTGACCAGCGAGGACGTGCGCGTCTCGATCGGTCTCGCCTACACCCAGGGCGGCACGGCGTACGCGCTCGACCCGAAGGCGGCGGGCGCCGCCGCCGACATCCAGGTCGTCGACCCCAAGACGATCCGGGTGACCCAGGGCGCCAACCGCAGTTCGACGTTCCTCGCCAACCTGCTGTCGACCGTGGTCGTGCCCGCGCACGTCTTCGGGAAGCTGCTGCCGGCCGACTTCTGGCAGACGCTCAAGGTCGCCCAGCACGGCCAGGGCGCGGCGGCGGAGAAGGCGAAGAACCAGATCACCGGGCTGGCGGAGAAGGTCATCGCCTTCGACCCCGGCCACGACGTGTCGGCCGGGCCGTTCGTGCTCGAGCGGGTCAACCCGGGCGCGGCGCTGCTCAAGCGCAACCCCTACTTCTACGCCCGGCAGAACATCGCGCCGGCAAAGGTGAAGATCCTGAACTACACCGGCAACGAGCAGATCTGGAACTACCTGATCGCCGGCCGGCTGGACAACGCCCCCTTCACCTCCGTGCCCACCGCCGTCATGGACCGGATCCGCGACGCGCGGGGCAGCAAGGTGGTCAAGGGCTACTCGCCGGTGGCGGTCTCCCTCGCGTTCAACCAGTCGCACAAGCCGTACGACAACGTGCACGTGCGGCGGGCGCTGGCCTACCTCATCGACCGCGCCCAGGTCACGAAGATCGCCTCGCCGGAGGGCGGCACGCCCGCCGCCACCACCTCGGGCATCCACGCCAAGGCGGCCCGGGCCTGGCTCGGCGACGCGTTCGACACCCTGGAGCAGTACCGGGTCGACCCCGCAAAGGCCGACGCCGAGCTCAAGGCGGCGGGCATGACCAAGCGGGGCGGCCGGTGGGCCATGCCGGACGGCAGCCCGTGGAAGGTCCGCATCCACGTGCCCGCGTCGTTCTCCGACTGGGTCGCCGCGGGCAAGTCGATCAGCAGCCAGCTCAGCGACCACGGCATCGACGCGGCCGTGGTCACCGCGGCCGACTACACGCTCTATCTTGGAGAGCTGGCCGACGGCAAGTACGACCTCGGGTTCTGGCTGATCGGCCTCGGCCCCTCGCCGTACAACATCTTCCAGCGGCTGTTCGGACAGGCGAACGGCTGGCAGATGTTCGGCGGCCGCCTGCGGCACGTCGCGCCGGGCACCGAGGGCAACTGGATGGGCGGGCCGGAGAAGGTCGACGCCGGCGCCGCCGGCACGGTCGACCCGGGCGACCTGACCAGCAGGCTGAACTTCGCGTCCCAGGACGAGCAGAAGCGCATCGTCGGCGTCCTGGCCAAGGTCGCCAACGAGCAGCTTCCCGTCGTCCAGCTGTGGGACTACGTGAACACCCAGTTCGTGAACACCTCCCGGTACACGGCGTTCCCGCCCGACGACGACGAGTCCCTGCGGCTGTCGTCCGGCGTGTGGATGCAGCTCGGGATGATCAGGAAAGCGGAGAAGGGGCAGGCATGACGCACGCGGTCCCGGGGCGTCCCCGGGTGGGCGCCATCGCCAGGAAGGTCGGCGGCCATCTGGTCCGCGGCCTGGCGATGATCTGGGTCGTCGCCACGATCAGCTTCGTCATCATCCGGGAGATCCCCGGCAACCCCGTGCTGGGGCAGTACGAGAGCCTGATCCAGAAGGGCATGTCGCCCGAGCAGGCCGAGCGGGCCACGGCCGTCCTGTACGGCTTCCTGCCCACCGGCAACCTGTGGGAGCAGTACGTCGGCTACATGGGCTCGCTGCTCCACCTCGACCTCGGTCGTTCGCTCAGCACGCCCGGCGTGGAGGTGACCACGCTCATCGGCCACGCGGCCCGGTGGACCGTGCTGCCGGTGCTCGCCGGCACGCTGCTGAGCTTCCTGCTCGGCGTCACCATGGGCGTCTACGCCGCGATCAAGCGGTCCGGCAAGCTCGGCGACATGCTCGCGCTGTCCGGCTCGCTGCTGCACGGCGTGCCCGTGTACGTCATCGGCCTGCTGCTCACCGCGATCTTCGCCACGCTGTGGCCGATCATGCCGTCGGGCGGGCCGGTGGACGTCGAGTTCGTCCCCGGCTTCAACGCCGGCTACATCGGCTCGCTGGTCCACCACGCCGTGCTGCCGGTCGTCACGTACACGCTGGCCAGCTACGGCGGGTGGATCCTCGCCATGAAGTCCAACGTGGTCGCCGTGCTCGGCGACGACTTCATCCTCGCGGCCGAGCTGCGCGGCCTGCGGCGCGGCTTCGTGTTCCGCTACCTGGCGCGCAACGCGATCCTGCCGCTGTTCACGATCCTCGCTCTGTCGATCGGCATGCTGTTCGGCGGCTCGATCTTCATCGAGCAGATCTTCAACTACCCGGGCCTCGGCCTGCTGCTCGTCAACAGCATCAGCAGCCGCGACTACGCCCTGATGGGCGGGACGTTCCTGGTGATCACGGTGGGCATCGTCGTCGCCAACATCGCCGCCGACCTGCTGTACACGGTGATCGACCCGCGGGTCAGGAGCGGAGGCGCGGCATGACCGTCATCGTCAGCCCCGAAGGGGCGATGCGGCCCGAGGCCGGGCCGCCCGGGACCACGCGGGCCACGCTGCGGCGCAACTTCTGGCGCGGGGTGTGGCGCGTGCTGCGGCGCAAGCCCAGCCGAATGGCGGGTGTGGTCATCGTCGCCGCGTTCGCGCTCATGGGCGTGGCCGGGCCGCTGCTCTACCCCGCCCAGCTGCCGCGCGACGACGACGCGCTGTACGCGCCGCCCAGCCTGGCGCACCCCTTCGGCACCGACTTCGAGGGCACCGACGTGCTCGCGCTGGTCGTCACCGGCGCGCGCTACGTGCTGCTGACCGGCCTGGCCACGGCCGTCATCACGGTCGCGCTCGGCACGCTCATCGGGCTGGTCGCGGGCTTCCACCGCGGCCGCTGGGACACGCTGCTCATGCGGCTGACCGACATGAACCTCGCGATCCCCGGCCTGCCGCTGCTGCTCGTGCTGTCCACCGTGTGGAAGTTCGAGAGCCCGCTGGAGATGGGCCTGGTGCTCGGGGTGCTCGGCTGGGGCGGCATCGCCCGCGCCGTGCGGTCGCAGACGCTGTCGATGCGCGAGCGCGGCTTCATCGAGGCGGCCCGCGGCCTCGGCCTGCCGACGCGGCACATCATCGGCCGCGAACTGCTGCCGAGCATGGCGCCGTACATCGCGATGAACATGCTCATCGCCGTCACCGGCGCGGTGTACGCCCAGGTGGGCCTGTTCTTCCTCGGCGTGCTGCCGTTCGAGTCGAACAACTGGGGCGTGATGCTGAACCTCGCGGTCTTCAACGGCGGGGCGCTCACCACCCCGGCCGCGCTGCCGTACCTGCTGGCCCCGCTGATCGCGATCCTGCTGCTCACCCTGGGCATCGTGCTGATCGTGGACGCGATGGACGAGATCTTCAACCCCCGGCTGCGGGAGGAGTAGCCCCCAATGACCGCCAACACGGCCGCACGTGACACCGAGGCGCCGGGGGTCCGGATCCGGGACCTCACGGTCGTCTACAAGACCCCCGCGGGCGAACTGCCCGCCGTGCGCGGAGTCGACCTCACCCTCGCGCCCGGCACGATCACGGGCGTGGTCGGCGAGTCGGGCTCGGGCAAGTCCACGCTCGCGCTGTCGCTGCTCAACGCCGTTCAGCCGCCGGGCAGGATCGCGGCGGGCAGCGTCGAGATCGGCGGCCTCGGCGATGTGCTGCGCCTGAAGGGCGAGGACCTGCGCCGCGCCCGCGGCCGCCAGGTCGGGTACGTCTTCCAGGCGGCGCAGAACTCGCTGAACCCGCTGAAGACCATCGGCAAGCAGCTGCTCGACCTCGGCCGCTCCCACGACGTGGAGGACCTGCGGGAGCTGGTGCGCGACGCCAAGGACCTGCTGGCCCGCATGGGCATGGACGGCGCCCGGGTGCTCGACTCCTACCAGCACGAGCTGTCGGGCGGCATGCGCCAGCGGGTCGGCATCATGCTCGCGCTCGTCCTGAACGCCAAAGTCGTCGTTCTGGACGAGCCGACCACCGCCCTCGACATGATCACGCAGGCCACGATCCTGCGGATCATCCGGGAGGTCCACGAGGAGCGCGCGCTCACCACGCTGGTGATCACGCACGACGTGGGCGCCGTCGCCGAGGTCGCCGACAGCCTCGCCGTCATGTACGGCGGACGCGTGGTCGAGCACGGCCCGGTGACCGAGGTGCTCGGCGACGCCCGGCACCCGTACACGCAGGGGCTGATCAGGGCGATCCCGCGCCTGACGGGCGACCTGTCGCTGGCCCGGGCGCTGCCCGGCCGCCCGCCGACGCTCGGGACGCTGCCCAGGCAGGGCTGTGTGTTCCGCGAGCGCTGCGAGCGGCGCATGGAGGTGTGCGAGACCGACGAGCCGATGTCCGTCAACCGGGACGGCCGCACCGTCGCCTGCCACGCCACCGACCGCCACCTCACGCTGGTCAAGCGGAAGGAGTTCGTGTGATCACGGGAACCGGGATCACCAAGATCTTCAAGCAGCGCGGCGGGGTGCTCGGCGCCCGCGAGGTGCCCGCGCTGCGCGGCGTGGACTTCGCCATCGCCAAGGGCGGGGCCGTCTCGTTCATCGGCGAGTCGGGCAGCGGCAAGACCACCCTCGGCCGGATCATCGCCGGGCTGGAGACCCACGACGCCGGCGAGATCGTGATCGACGGCGTGCCGATGTCGTCGCTGAGCCACCGCGCGCGGCAGCCGTACTTCCGGCGGGTCCAGCTCATCCACCAGGACCCCTACTCCGCGCTCAACCCCACCCGGACGATCCACCAGACGCTGGAGGCGCCGCTGCGGCTGCGCGCCAAGCAGACGGGCCGCCTGAGGTCGTGGGTCGACGGGCGGGCCGAAGAACTGCTGGCGATGGTCGGCATCGACCCCGGCTACGTGCTCCCGCGCTACCCCCACCAGCTGTCGGGCGGCATGCGCCAGCGCGTGGTGATCGCCCGCGCGCTCACCATGGACCCCGAGGTCCTCGTCGCCGACGAGGCCGTCTCGATGATCGACGTGTCGCTGCGCCTGGGCATCCTCGCGCTGCTGAAGGACCTGCGCGAGCGGCTCGGCGTGGGCGTGCTGTTCATCACCCACGACATCGCCACCGCCCGCTACATCGGCGACGACGGCGAGCTGTACGTGCTCTACCGCGGCCAGGTCGTCGAGCGGGGCGCCACCGAGAAGATCATCGCCGACCCGGTCCACCCGTACACGCAGTCGCTGCTGTCGGCGATCCCGGTGCTGCACGGCCTGGAACGGCCGGGCGCGGAGCGGGTGGTGCCGCGGGAGATGCAGCGGGAGGGGCTGCCCGACGGCGGGTGCCTGTTCGCGCGGCGCTGCCCGTTCAGCACGGAGCGCTGCGAGAGCGAGATGCCCGTGCTGGGCCGCGACGGCGGGCCCGGAGCGGAGACTGAGCAGGAGTACGCCTGCTTCCATCCCGAGCGGCGCAGCGTGATCCCGGTGGGGGTGGGGGAGTGACGGACATCGTCCCCGTCGCCGTCGACGACCGCGTGGCGGACGTCGCGGCCGCCGCTCTCTGGGCGGACGCCGCGGACGCCCCGCTGCTCGTCCGGCGGCTCGCCGCCCCGCCGCCGGAGCGCGAGTGGACCGTCCTGTCCACTCCCGGCCGTGAGGGCGTCGTGTTCGCCTCGATCGGCGCGGACGGCGCGGGCCACGTCACCGGCCACGTCGACCTGGTCGCCGTGGACCCCGCCGCGCAGGGCCGGGGGATCGGGCGGGCGCTGGTCGGCGCGGCCGAGGAGTGGATGCGGGCGCACGGCGCCGCCGAGTCGAGGTTCGCCGGCAACCCGCCCTGCTACGCCTGGCCCGGCATCGACGTGCGCTACACCCCGGCGGCCTGCCTCGCCGAGCGCCTGGGATACGAGCGGTACCGCGTCGCCTGGAACATGACGGCCGTCCTGCCGGCCCGCTACGACGAGGCCGAGCACGAGGCCGACCTGGCGAGGCTCGCCGCCGCCGGGGTCACGGTCGCGGCGGCCGCCGCCGACCGCGCGAGGATCGCCGACTTCGTGCGCGAGCAGTGGAACGACAAGTGGGCCTGGGAGGCCGAGCAGGCGACCGGTCTCCACTATGCCTTCCGCGACGGGGCCTTCCGCGACGGGGAGATCCTCGGCTTCGCCGCCTGGGGTGCCCGGCCGCTGTGGTTCGGGCCGATGGGCACGGCCGAGGCCGCACGCGGGCTCGGCGTGGGCCGGGTGCTGCTGCGCCGCTGCCTCGCCGAGCAGGCCGCCGCGGGGCAGACGTCCACGCAGATCGGCTGGGTCGGCCCGCTCCGCTTCTACTCCCGGGCGGTGGGCGCCCGCGCCGAGCGGGTCTTCTGGCTCTACCGCCGCCCGCTGGGCTGATGTCAGCCGTACAGCAGATCGCCGTGGGGCGGGCCCGGCGGGGGGCACAGCTCCCGGGGGTCGCGGCCCGCCTCCAGGTGCTCGCGCAGCGACGCCGAGCCCCACAGCAGGTCGAGGAACGGCTCGCAGGCGAAGTCACCCGGATAGAGGGCGCGCAGCGCGTGCAGGACGGACACGCCCGTGCGCACCGGCAGGAAGGCCCGCCGATCGGTCACGTGCAGCTGCGCGCCGCGCACCACGACGCCCGCGTGCCTGCCGAACGTCGGGGTGAACCACGTGTCGCGGAAGCGCACGCCGGGCAGGCCGAGACCGTTCAGCGCCGCGGCGAACCGGCCGTCCGCGTACGGCGCGCCGACCAGCTCGAACGGCCGGGTCGTGCCGCGGCCCTCGGCGGCGTTCACGCCCTCCAGCAGCCCGGTGCCCGGATAGACCAGGGCGGTGTCGAGGGTCGGCATGTTGGCCGACGGCATCACCCAGGGCAGCCCGGTGCGGTCGAAATGCCACTCCCTGCGCCAGCCCTCCATCGGCACGACCTCCAGCTCGGCGCCGAGCTCGCGGCTGACGGTCGACGCGATCTCGCCCGGCGTGAGGCCGTGCCGTACGGGCAGGGCGGCGCGGCCGACGAAACTCGCGAACGCCGGGTCGAGCAGCGGGCCCTCGGCCACATCGCCGCCGATCGGGTTGGGCCGGTCGAGCACGGTGAACCGCAGCCCGAGCCGGGCCGCAGAGCCCATCAGGTCGTACATCGTCCAGACGTAGGTGTAGAAACGCGTGCCCACGTCGCACACGTCGAAGACGATCGCCTCCACCCCGGACGACGCGACCAGCGCGTCCAGGTCCGCGCCCGACCGCTGGTAGGTGTCGAGCACGGGCAGGCCGGTGACCGGGTCGACGGTGTCGCCCTCGCCGCCGCCCGCCTGGGCCGTGCCGCGCAGGCCGTGCTCGGGGCTGAACAGCGTGGTCACGGGCACTCCGGCGGCCAGCAGGGCCGGTGCGGCGGCGGTCAGATCGGGCAGGACTCCGGTGGGGTTGGTGACGAGGCCCACCCGCTCCCAGCCGGCCTTCGGCGCGCCCACCAGCAGCTCAAGCCCTGTACGCACGCGATCCATAAGCACTCCGAAGCCGAGGAACCACGACCATGACGCATTCACTCGCCGCTCTCGCCACCGAACAGAGCGATCCCCGCTTCAGCGCCATCGACACGTTGCCGACGGAGGAGATCGCGCGGCTCATGAACGCCGCCGACGCCGCCGTCCCCGCCGCGGTGGGCCGGGCCGTCCCGGCGATCTCCGCGGCCGTCGACGCGATCGCGGCGCGGATGGCCGACGGGGGCAGGCTCCTCTACGTCGGCGCGGGCACCTCCGGGCGGCTCGCGGTGCTCGACGCCTCCGAGTGCCCGCCGACCTTCGGCACGCACCCCGACCTGGTCCAGGGCATCATCGCGGGCGGCGAGGCCGCGCTGGTGCGGTCCGTCGAGGGCGCCGAGGACGACGCCGAGGCGGGCGCCGCCGTGATCCGCGGCAAGCACGTCGGCCCGCTCGACTCCGTCGTGGGCATCTCCGCCAGCGGGCGCGCGCCGTACGTCGTCGCGGCGGTCGAGCAGGCCCGGCGGCTCGGCGCGCTGACCGTGGGCCTGGCCTGCAACACCGGCACCCCGCTCGCGCGGGCGGCCGACCACGCCGTCGAGGTCATCGTGGGACCCGAGGTGGTCACCGGCTCGACGCGGCTGAAGGCCGGCACGGCCCAGAAGCTGGTCCTCAACATGATCTCCACGATCACGATGATCAGGTCGGGCCGGACGTACGGGAACTTCATGGTCGACGTCGTGGCCAGCAACTCCAAGCTGGTCGACCGGGCGGCCCGCATCGTCTCCGACATCACCGGCACGCAGGTGCCGCGGGCCCGGGAGGTCCTGGAGAACGCCGGGCGGGACGTGAAGACGGCCGTCGTGATGATCGAGCGCGGCGTGGGCGCCGACGACGCCCGGGCGCTGCTCGCGGCGCACGGCAACCGCCTCGGCCCGGCGCTGCACAGTGCTTGATGACACGGTGCTTGATGACACGGTGCTTGATGACACGGTGCTTGATGACACGGCGCCTGACGGGACCTGAGCACATGATTGAGGACGTCCTGCGGGCCGCGGTGCCCGAGGTCGCCTCGGCGGCGGTCGCGCTGATCGCGGTCGACGGCCGCACGGTCGCCGGGGCCGCCGTGGGGGAGGCCGTGCGGTACGCCGATCCGTCCGGGGGGCTGCTGCCGGAGCGGCCGCCCGTGTCGGTGGACGCGCTGTTCGACATCGCCTCCCTGACCAAGATGTTCACCGCCGCGGTGCTGGTCTCGCTGGCGCAGGAGGGCGCGCTCGGCCTCGACGAGCCGGTGGCCGCCCGGCTGCCCCGGTTCTACGGGCACCGGCCCGGGATCACCGTCCGGCACCTGCTGACGCATTCGGCGGGCCTGCCCGCGAGCCGCCGGGTGGAGAAGGAACCGGAGGAGACCCGCTGGGACCTCGTGCTGTCCACCCCGGTTGAGGGGCCGCCGGGCACGCACCTGTACTCGGACGTCGGCATGATCACGGCCGGGCGGGTGGCGGAGGCCGCCGGCGGGGCGCCGCTGGACGTGCTCGTACGCGAGCGGGTCACCCGGCCGCTCGGCCTCGGCGCCACGACGTACGGGCCGGTCGATCGGGGCCGCGCCGTGGCCACGGAGTTCAAGCGCGGCACGTGCGTCAGGGGACAGGTGCACGACGAGACCGCCCACGCGCTGGGCGGCGTGACCGGGCACGCGGGGCTGTTCTCCACCGCCGCCGACCTCGTGCGCTTCGGCGAGGCGCTGCGCACCGGCGGCGGCCCGATCCTGTCTCCCGAATGGACCGCCGAGATGCTGCGCGACCAGGGGGTCCCGGGCGCCGCGTTCCGCCAGGGGCTCGGGGTGCGGATCGGCGATCCCGCCATCGTGGGGCCGCTCACGGACGCGTTCGGCCACTCGGGCTTCACCGGCACGTCGCTGGTCGTCGACCCCGCCCGCCGGCTGACCGTCGTGCTGCTCACCAACAACGTGCACCCCCTCCGGGGGCGGCCCGGCATCCGCGACCTGCGGCACGCCGTCGCGGCGGAGGCGCTGCGCCTGGCCGGCTGATGTTTGATCGTCCTCGTCCGGGTCAGTAGGGAGAACGTTCGGCAGGCAGACCGATCCGTCCCCCCAAGGAGAGGAGCCGTGATGACGACCGCGCATCAGGCGGGCCGGCGGCTGGAAGGCACGGCCCGGAGAGCGGCCGACCATCCTGTCCTGGAGAAGCTCGCCAAGGTCGGGTTCGCCGCCCGGGGCGTCCTGTACGCGATCATCGGCCTGGTCGCCCTCCACATCGCCTTCGGCGGGGGAGGGGAGGCCGACAAGAGCAGCGCGATCCACATCGTGCGCGAATCGCCCCTGGGCGACACCCTCCTGTGGATCATGGCCGTCGGCTTGGCCGCGCTGGCGATCTGGCAGGTCTCCGAGGCCGTCTGGGGCCGTCCCGAGGTCAAGGACCGCGTGGAGTCCGTGTCCAGGGCCGTCGTCTACGCGGCCCTCGTGTTCTCGATGGTGGCCCTGCTCACCCGGAACAAGCCCGCCTCCTCGTCCGACAGCCAGTCGCAGGACGTCACCAAGGCGCTGTTCGAGCTGCCGGGCGGCCAGTTCCTGGTCGGCCTGCTGGCGCTCGGCGTGATCGCCCTCGGCGTCTACTGGATCTACGAGGGCTGGACCGAGAAGTTCATGAAGGACATGCACGTGACCGAGCCCCGCGCCCGCGGCGTCGTGGTCAAGCTCGGCAAGGCCGGCTACATCGCCCGCGGCGTGATCGCGCTGGCCGCCGGCGTCCTGATCGGCAAGGCCGCACTCACCTACGACCCCGACAAGGCGGCCGGCATCGACGGCGCGCTCAAGGCGCTCGCCGACACCCCGGCCGGTCCCTGGCTGCTCGTCGTGGTCGCGCTCGGCCTGGTGCTGTTCGCCGTCTACTGCTTTGCCGAGGCGCGCTGGCACCGCGTCTGAGTGAATCCGCCGGGGCGACGTCTCAGGCCGTCGCCCCGGCTTCCGCGTGTCGCAGGCCGTCCATGAGCAGGTCGAGCAGCCGCCCGGCCTGCTCGCGTCTGTCCGGCTCCACAGTGGCCAGGCAGATGCCGTTCATCCCCACCAGCAGGTCCTCGGCTGTCACGTCCCCCCGCAGGATCCCGGCCTCGACCCCTGCCCCGAGCAGCGTGCCGATCGCGCCGATCAGCAGGTCGCGACTGTTCTCGTACGGGTTCGCGCCCGCGGCGATGACGACCCGCAACGCGTCGGCCATGCCGCGCTTGGTCGCGAGGTAGCCGGCCGCCCGGTCCATCCAGGCGCGCAGCGCCACGTCGGGCGGCATCTCCTTCAGCAGCTCGGTCGCGACGTCGCACAGCTTCACCAGCTCGTTGCGGTAGGCCGCCTCGATCAACGCCTCCCTCGTGGGGAAGTGGCGGTAGAGCGTCCCGATGCCGACGCCCGCCTCCTTCGCGATCGCGTCGAGCGTGACGTCCGGCCCGTCGTGTGAGAACGCCCGTACGGCGACGTCGAGCAGTCGCTCGCGGTTGCGCCGGGCGTCAGCGCGCAACGGCTTGGGTCCGGGGGTGGACACGGCTCCTCCACGCAGGTGCGGGTTGCTAACCGGAGGATTCTCCGGTTAGAGTCGTCGACGTACCGGAGGATCCTCCGGTTTCCTCATTGTAGCGGCCGGGGTCGTCGCGGATCCCCGCGCCGCCGTACGGGACGGGGACGGGACATGAGTCAGACCACGCGCATCACCACGCCGTTCGGCGGGCAGTCCACCGCGGCCGAGGTCCTGGAAGGGGTCGACCTGAGCGGCCGTCGTGCGGTCGTCACCGGCGGGGCGTCGGGGATCGGCGTCGAGACCGCCCGGGCGCTGGCCGCCGCCGGGGCGGAGGTGACGATCGCGGTCCGCGACCTCGACGCGGGCAAGCGGACGGCCGGGGACATCGCCGCGACCACCGGAGGAGCACCCGTCCGCGTGGCGCCGCTGGACCTCGCCGACCGGGCTTCCGTCGCGTCGTTCGCCGCCGGCTGGGAGGGCCCGCTGCACATGCTGGTCAACAACGCCGGGGTGATGGCGTGCCCCGAGACCCGGACGCCGGAGGGGTGGGAGCTGCAGTTCGCCACCAACCACCTCGGCCACTTCGCGCTCGCCGTCGCGCTGCACCCCGCGCTCGCGGCGGCCGGCGGCGCCCGCGTCGTGTCGGTCAGCTCCAGCGCCCACCTGTACTCGCCGGTCGTCTTCGACGACATCCACTTCCGGGAGCGCCCGTACGACCCGATCCTCGCGTACGG
This sequence comes from Microbispora sp. ZYX-F-249, assembly GCF_039649665.1. Classification (NCBI taxonomy): domain Bacteria; kingdom Bacillati; phylum Actinomycetota; class Actinomycetes; order Streptosporangiales; family Streptosporangiaceae; genus Microbispora; species Microbispora maris. Next base: position 45,718 of record NZ_JBDJAW010000033.1, read on the forward strand.
GCAGTCGAAGACGGCCAATGTGCTGTTCGCGGTCGAGGCCGCCAGGCGCTGGGCCGGCGACGGCGTCGCGGTCAACGCGCTGATGCCCGGGGGCATCCCGACCAATCTCCAGCGGCACCTGGAGCCGGGTTACCTCGAGCGCCGCCGGGCGTCGGGGGACTCGGGCGGAGTGACGTGGAAGAACACCGAGCAGGGTGCCGCCACCTCCGTGCTGCTCGCCGCGTCGCCGCTGGTGGAGGGCGTGACCGGACGGTACTTCGAGGACAACCAGGAGGCGGAGATCGGCGAGCCGGGCGGTCGCCGGGGCGTCGCGGCCTACGCGCTCGACCCGGAGGCGGCCACCCTGCTCTGGCAGGTGTCGGCAGACCTGCTCGACCTGTGATTCCACCACGATCCGCCCGGGGAGAGACCCCGCCGTGCCTGGCAGCCTCGGCGGCACCTGACCGCACGGCGGCACCCGGCCGCGCCAGGACGGACCCCGCTGACCGCCGTGCTGTCACAGGGCATGGGAGGAGCCGCCGGTGAGGGCGCGGGTGACGGGGTGGGACGGGTGGCGGAGCACCCGATCGGCCGGACCGTGCTCGACGAGCCGCCCTTCGTGGACGACCGCGACCCGGTCGGCGATCCGCGCGGCCACGGGAAGGTCGTGACTGATGACGATCAGGGTCAGGCCGAGGCCGGTGAGCAGGTCGAGGACCTCCGACTGGGTGACGGGATCCAGGCCGGAGGTGATCTCGTCGCAGATCAGCACGTCGGGGTGGGCGAGCAGGGCGCGGGCCAGGGCGGCGCGCTGGAGTTCGCCCCCGGACAACGCGCCGGGGCGTCGTCGCGCGGTGTCGTGGTCCAGCCCGAGTGAGGCCAGGGTCGCGAGGGCTTCCGCGCGGGCGGCGGGGGCGGCCAGCTCGCGCAGCCGCACCGCGGTCCTGGCGACTTGGTCGACCACGGAACGCCAGGGAACGAACGAGGCCCGGGCGTCCTGAAAAACGTATTGCACGCGGGCGAAGTCGGCGCGGCCGCGCCGGCGGGGGGACCTCGGGAGTGGACGGCCGGCCAGCCGTACGCTCCCGGATGTCCAGGGGTGCAGACCGGCGACGCAGCGGGCGAGAGTGGTCTTCCCGCTGCCCGAGCGGCCGGCGACGACCAGTCGCTCGCCGAGGGCGACGTCGAAGGTCACATCGCGCAGGACCTCCGTGCTCAGGCCCGCGATTTCCAGGAGCGGGCGTGGTTTCATGCGGGTCCGCGCCGTGCGGGGTTGCGCGGTGACCAGTGCCCTGACGTACACGTCGCGTGGGGCGTCCAGCACCGCGGGGCCGGACTCCACGACCCGGCCGTGCCTGAGCACGACGACATGGTCGGCCAGCTCCCGCACCAGGTCGAGATCGTGGCTGAGCAGGACGACGGCGACGCCGAGACTGGACAGCTCGGCGGCGACCTCGGCCCGGGTGACGGCGTCCTGGCCGGTGGTGGGTTCGTCGGCGACGATCACGGATGGGCCGGCCAGCAGCGCCTGTGCCAGGACGAGCCGCTGCTGCTGTCCCCCTGACAGCTGGTGAGGGAAACGGCGCAGGAAATCGCGGTCGCCGGGGAGCCGCGCCCTGCGCAGCGCGTCGCCGACGCTGCCGCTGTGCCGCGCCGCGATCTGCCGGAGCACGGTCCCGATGCGCAGCACCGGGTTGAGCACCGCGGAGGGGTGCTGGGGGATGTAGGCGATGGTCCCGGGCGGCGGGGGCCTGCCCGGGGCGACCTTGTGCCCGGCGACGGTGATACGGCCGGTGACACGGGCACCCGCGGGATGCTCCCCGAGCAGCGCGAGTGCGGTGGTCGTCTTGCCGCTGCCGGACGCGCCGACCAGGGCCAGTGTCTTCCCTGCGGGCAGGGTGAAGCCGACCCCGTTCACCAGGGTCCGGTCTCCGACGGAGACCACCAGCCCGTTCACTTCGATCACGATGCCGCCTTCTGAGCACGGTCCACTGTGAGGTTCAGCCCGACGGCGAGCATCACGATCAGTAGTGCGGGGGTGAGGACCGCCCACGGGTTGAGGAAGAGCCCGCCCCGGTTCCGGTCGACCATCACCGCCCAGTCGGCGGCGTCCGGCGGCGCCCCCACGCCGAGGAAGCTCGCGGCGGCGACGAGGTACAGCGACCCGGTGAGCCGGGTGCCCGCGTCGGTGGCGAGCACCCGGGCCATGGAGGGCACGACGAATCCGGCGGTGATCCGCCACCGGCTCTCGCCCTGCAGCCGCAAGGCCTCCACGGCGGGCCTGGCGCTAATCTCCAGTGCGCAGGCGCGTACCAGGCGGGCGACGTCGGGCAGGTGGACCAGCATGACGATCCAGGCGAGCGCCCCGTCGGGAGCCAGCGCCGCCACCACCAGGAGCAGCAGCAGGGAGGGCACCGCCAGGAGCACATCGAGCGGCCGCATAAGGATCTCGTCGGCCATCCGGGGGGCTCTTGCCGCGGTCAGACCCCACACCGTGCCCAGCAGGTAGGCCCCGGCGGTGGCGAACCCGGCCGTCAGCACCAGGGATCGCCCGCCCAGGAGTACCTGGTGCCACACGTCGCGTCCGGCGAAGTCGGTGCCGAGCAGCCCCAGGGCCGTGAAGGAGGCGCCGTGGACCGTCGAGTCCGGAACCGACCACGGGCCCGCGAGGGCGACGGCCAGGGGCACGGCGAGCAGGAGAAACCTCATGCGCGGGGCGCCAGCCGGAAGGCCGCGACGTCGGCGAGCAGGTTCACCGATACGGTCGTGGCGGCGAACAGGAGCGCGAGTCCCTGGAGCACGGGAAGATCGCGCCGGCCGACCGCGTCGGCCAGGACGGTGCCCAGCCCCGGGACCACGAAGACGGCCTCCACGACGATGACGCCGCCGAGCAGCCAGTCGACGGTGCGGGCCAGGTGCTGTACGGCGGGGATGAGCGCATTGGGCAGCGCGTGCGCGAGCCGGTTGAGTCCGAGGCGCCGTGCGTGCCCGACGTACGGCGTGGCCAGCGCGTCGAGCATCGCGGAGCGGACCAGCCGCCCGGTCGAGCAGACGGGCCGCACCAGCAGCACCGTCACCGGCAGCACCAGGGCGGCGGGGGTGAGCCCGCCGAGCCCGGTCGGCGGCAGCCACGCCAGCGCGACGCCGAAGACCGCCACCAGCACGATGGCGAGCGCGAACTCCGGGACCGCGTAGAGCGCCGTGCTCGCCGCGGTCAGTGCCCGATCCGCCCGGCTCCCCTCGCGAAGCGCGGCGGCCACCCCGAACAGGATCGACAGCGGGACCAGGAGCAGCAGAGTGATCCCGGCCAGCACCGCGGTGGGGCCGAGCGCGTCCATCATGATCTCGCTCACCGGTCGGCCGGAGACGAGCGAGGCGCCGAAGTCGCCCCGTATGGCGGTGGCGGCCCACGCGGCGAGGCGTTCGGTGAGGGGGCGGTCCAGGCCGAGCCCGGCGCGGATCTGCTCGATCCGCGCCGGATCCGGTTGGTCGCCCGCCAGCACCACCGCGGCGTCGCCCGGCAGCGCCTCTGCCATGAGGAACACCAGGCAGGCGACCCCGGCGACCTGCAGGACGCCCACGGCCAGCCGCCGCCCCACATAGCGGGCCAGGTTCACGCCAAGCTCACCTTGTCGAACCGGGCCCAGTCCAGGGTGTTGGCGGGCGCCGCCCGGACTCCGCTGACCTTCGGCGAGGTCGCCACGATCCAGTCGGCGAAGCCCCACACCAGCAGGCCGCCCTCGGCGTGGAGCGTTTGCTGCATCTTCAGGTAGGCGGCCTCCCGATCGGCGGGGTTCCGCGCCGAGACGGCCGTCTCGTAGAGCGCGTCGAACTCCGGCCGCGCCCATCTGGTGGAGTTGGTCGTCGAGGTCGACAGCAGCCGCTGCGCGATGTGGGTCTCGATCGGCATGGCCCCGGAGCGGAAGCTGACGATGGACCCCTTGGTGAGGATGTCCGACCAGTAGGTGTCCTTGCTCGCGGTGACGATCTCGGCCTTCAGTCCGGCGGCGCGCAGCTGGCCGGCGAAGACCGTGGCCGCCTCGACGAAGCCGGCCGCGGCGGCGGAAGTGGTCAGCTCGACGGGGAGCCCTTCCGCGCCGGCCTTCCTGATCAGCGCCTTGGCCCTGTCGAGGTCGGGGGTGCGCTGGGGGATGCTGCCGGCGTAGTGCAGGTAGCCCTTGCCGAACAGGTCGTTGCCGAGCTGTCCGGCACCGGGCAGGACGGTGTCGACCAACTGCTGCCGGTCGGTGAGCAGGAACAGGGCCTCTCGCAGGTCCCGGTCGTCGAACGGGGGGCGGTCCACCTTCATGGCGAACGCCTGCATCGCGCTGTTGGGGGCGCGGACGACCGTGACTCGTCCCTCGTACTGGCGCGCGGAGGCCGGGCTGAGGTCGTGCGCGTACTCGACCTGCCCCCCCAGCAGCGCGTTGATTCGCGCGGACTCCTCATTGGCGATGAGGAACTCCAGCTCCTCGATGGACGGCGCGCCGTCCCAGTAGTCCGGGTTGCGCTTGAGCAGCACGGAGCTGCCCGGCTTCCAGGACACGAAGGAGAACGGGCCCGAGCCCACCGGCCTGGCGAAGTCCGTGGTGCCCTCGGGCACGATGTAGGCGCCGAAGGCGGCCAGGACGTTGGAAAACTCGGCGAACGGCCGCTTGAGCCGGAACTCGATCGCCCGTTCCCCGGCCGCCCGGCTGTTCGGCAGGTCGATGAGCGCCAGGCTGGACTTGGCGCGGAAGGTCCCGTGGGGATCGGTGATCCGGGCGTAGCTGGCCAGGACGTCCTGGGCGCGCACCGGCCGCCCGTCGTGGAAGCGCGCCTGCCGCAGGGTGATCCGCCAGACGGTGAAGTCCGCGTTCGGCTCCCACGTCTCGGCCAGGCGCGGCCGCGGGGAGACGTCCGGGCCGAGATCGGCGAGCTTGTCGTAGAGGGCCTTGGCGCGTGCGGCCTCGTTGAACAGGTTGGCGAGGTGCGGATCCAGCACTTCGGTGGCGCCGCCGCCGGCGAACACGGCCCGCAGTCTTCCACCGGAGCCGCCGGCGTCCCCGGAGGAGGTGGCGGTGGTGCCGGTGCCGCACCCGGCGAGCAGGGCGGCTCCGGCGGTCAGTCCGAGGAAGCCGCGTCGGCTGAGATGGTCACGCATGGTGGGGGTCCTTCGGTAGTCGGGCGACGACATGGAGCCGGTCGGCGGACAGAGGCGGGCCGTCGTGCGGCTCCGCCCGTGGCCCTGGCTGGTCGAACAGGTCGAGAACCTCGAACCCGGCGACGGCCAGGAAGTAGGTGAGCTCCTGCGGGAAGAGCAGCCGCCATGCCGAGTGCTGCTCCAGCGGGCCGCCGCCGGGCCAGCTCCACGTGCGGCGCCGCCGCAACAGCTGGGCGCCGTGGTCGATCCACAGCTCGGTGCGGGAGGTGTAGGTGACGCCCGCACGAGTCACCGTGCGGGTGAACGGAACCGGAACCGGGTGGGTGAGGAAGTGGGCGCCGCCGCGCATCTCGGCGATCAGCAGCCCGCCGGGACGCAGGTGCTCGCGGCAGCGACGCAGAAACGCGGCGAGGTCGGCGTTGGTGTGGCAGTACAGCATGGCGCTGTCCAGGCACGTCACCACACTGAAGCGGCGGCCGAGCGCGAAGTCGCGCATGTCGGCGCGGATGAAGGTCACCCGCGAATGGCGGTCGCGCGCGTAGGCCAGCATCGCCTCGGACACGTCGATGCCGGTGACGTCGTAGCCGAGGACGGCCAGGCGGCCGGCGTCGCGGCCCGTGCCGCAGCCGACGTCGAGGAGGCTCCGCCCGCCGTCGAAGCGCCGCACCTGGTCGTCCACGAAACGAGCCGCTCTGCGCTCCGGGTCGGGAAACTGCGCCTCGTACAGGGCGGGATTGTCGGTCAGGAAGTTCACGTGGGCACCGCCGTCCGCCGTTCCTGGACGAGCACGGCCGCCGCGCAGAGCAGGCCGATCACCGAGCACACGGCGGCTCCGGCCGTGCCCGCCCAGCCGATCAGCGCGGTGCTCGCGGCGGCGACCGCTCCGGACACGAGATAGAACACGCCGAAGTAGGTGCCGGACAGGGAATCGCCGCCGAATCGGCCGATCCGCTCGTACACGAACGGCTGCGCCATCATCACGCCGACGGCCAGCGCCAGCACCGCCACCAGGACCGGGACGACCCCGGGCAGCAGCGCGAGGGGGAGGAACCCGCTTCCCATCACGGCCAGGCCCAGCGCCATCGCCCGGTCCCGGCTCGTCGCCTCCCGCAGCCACGTGGTGATCCGCACCTGGAAGAGCAGGCTCACCACCGTGGAGACCAGGAACAGCAGCGCCACCGAGCCCGCCGTGCCGGTCGCCCGCTGCGCGGCCAGGGGCAGCACCAGGTAGAGCTGGTTCTCCAAGGCGAACATGCCGCTGAGGGCGAAGGTGAAGGCGAGGAAACGCCGGTCGGTCAGGCAGCGCCGCCAGTCGCCCAGCACGGAGGAACCGCTGCGCGGCACCTCCCTCGCGGGCAGCGCGAGTACCTGCGCGACGGTCAGCACCGCGAAGACCGCCGCGGCGGCGAGCGCGGCGGCCCGGAAGTCCACCAGCAGCAGCGCGCCGCCCAGCACCGGCCCGCACAGCGCTCCCGCCTGGGCGAACACGTTGAACAGCGCGAAGGCCCTGACCTTGTCGGACGCCGCCACGGCGACGTACGCCCGGACGGCCGGGTTGAACAGTGCGCCGGCCAGCCCGCTGAGCACGGCGGCCGACAGCAGCAACGGCACCGCGTCGCCGAACGCGAACAGGGCGAATCCGGTGGTGCGCAACGCGCAGCCCAGAATGATCACCGGCCGCGCGCCGAGGCGGTCGGCGGCTGAGCCGCCGATGAGGAACAGGCCCTGCTGACTGAGGTTGCGCGCCCCGAGGATGACGCCGGTCACCGCGGCGGACAGGCCCAGGTCTCCGGTGAGGTGACCGGCCAGATAGGGAACCAGCAGGTAGAAGCCGATGTTGACGCCGAACTGGTTGACCAGTAACAGCCGCACCGGCCAGGAGAGCTCTCTCACGCCGGGCGCACCCCCAGTCCGGGCTCACCGCTCAGCCGCAGCACGCCGTCGTGCCCGCCGATACCGGTCCACGGGTCCTCGGCGAGCAGCAGGTGCCCGTCCAGATCGACCCAGCGGGCCGAGTGCGCCAGGTGTACGGCGGGCGCGATGCCCAGGCTGCTGGCCACCTGGCAGCCGAGCATGACCTGAAGACTGTGGTCGCGGGCGAACCCGACGATCCGCCGCGCGGCCGTCAGGCCACCGCATTCGGCGAGCTTGACGTTGACGCCGTGCACGGCGCCCGGCAGGTTGCGCACGTCTTCCAACGTCCGCGCGTCCTCGTCGGCGATCACGGGGATAGCCGAACGCGCCGCCACCCAGGCCAGGGCGTCCGGGGCTCCGGGGGCGACCGGCTGCTCGACGGCCTCGATCCCCAGCGGCGCGACCCGATCGAGGATCCGCACCGCCTCGTCCGCCGTCCACGCCCCGTTGGGGTCCAGGAGCAGCCGGGCTCCCGGCGCGGCACGGCGGATCTCGCGGACACGCGCGACGTCGTCCCCGCCGCCCAGCTTGATTTTGATCAGCCGGAAGCCGCGGTCGAGAACCGGAACGGAGTCCTGGCCGATGCCCACGGTGAAGGCGGTCGCGGTGTCGGACCACCCATGACCGAAGAGCGCGTGAACCGGCAGGCCGCGCCGCTTCCCGACCAGGTCGTGCAGGGCCGCGTCCACCGCGGCGAGCACACCGGGGGCTTCGGCCACAGGGCCGGGCACGGCCGCCAGCGCCGCCTCGGGGCCGGGCAGCTCCTCCAGCGCCGGACGCAGCCGCCGGAGCAGGCTCGTGATCCGCTCGACGTCGAGCCGGTGGTAGACGCTGGTCACCGCCTCCCCGTGGCCGCGCAGCCCTTCGTGGGCCACGGTGAGCTGGACGGCGTCCCGGCCGGCCATCACCGAGCGGGAGATCCGCAGCGGTTCGCGCAGTGCCAGCGGCGTCACGGTCCAGGTAAGTTTCACGCCGGGACCTCCGCGAGCAGGGGGTCGGCCAGCGTTCGGCAGCGGGCCCAGCCGGACACCTCGACGGCGCCGGGATGCGCGATCTCCACGGGCCCGTCCTCGGGCCGCCCCAGCAGACCGCGGGCCCGGCAGTACTCGTCGTCGAAGATCGATCCGAGGTAACGGTCCGGCCCGTCCGGGAAGATCGCGACCACCACGGCCCCGGGCTCCCGGCGCGCCGTCCACGCGGCGACCCGGGCGACCGCGCCGGTGCTCCACCCTCCGGTCACTACGACCCTCGTGCCAGCCTGCGGCAGGCGTCGACGGCCTCGACCGGGCCCAGCCAGTGCACCTCGTCGAACAGGTCGTAGTCCACGTTGCGCGGGTGGATGCTGCTGCCCAGCCCGCGCATGAGCCTGGGACGCGCCGGCTGGCCGAATACGGCCGAGCCCACCGTGTCCACCCCGATCAGACGCAGGCCCGGCCAGTAACGGCGCAGGCCGCGGAACACCCCGGCGCTGTGACCGCCGGTGCCCACGCTGCACACCAGCGCGTCGGCGTGGGTCAGCCGCTCGGCCAGCTCCCGTGCCAGCGAGGCGTACCCGGCAGGGTTGTCGGGGTTGTTGTACTGGTCGGGCCAGTACGCGCCCGGAAGCCGCTCCAGCAGATCGCGCAGCCGGTTCAGCCGGGCCTGCTGCCAACCACCTCGCGGGTGCGGGCGGTCCACGACTTCCAGACGCACGCCGTACGCGCGCAACAGGGTGCGCATCACCGGTTCGAGCTCGGCGTCGACCACCAGAATCACCGGATGCCCGAGGCACTGGCCGGCGAAAGCCAACCCGATCCCGAGCGTCCCGCTGGTGGACTCCACGACGGGGGCGCCGGGTCGGAGTTCGCCGCGGGCGCGGGCGGCGGTGAGCATGGAGACGGCGGCGCGGGCCTTCATCCCGCCGACACCGAAGCCTTCCAGCTTCGCCCAGAATCCGCCGTGCGGGTGGGGAAGCGGGACGGTGATCCGGGCCAGGGGCGTACGTCCGACCAGGGACAGCAGCTCGTTCATGCCCGCTCCCGATAGCGGAACAGGACGGTGTCGCCGCCGTCGAGCCAGAAGAAGGGGTACGGCTCCGCCGACACCGCCGTCACCCCCCAGCCCAGGAAGTGCGGCAGGATCGCGCTGCCCGTCTGAGCGAACATCACCAGCGGCTTGCGGTGTGCGCGGGCGTGCTCCAGCAGGGTCTCGAAGCTCCCGTTGCCGAGGGTCATCCCCGAGGCGAGCACGGCGTCGCAGGCGGCGAGTGCACGGGCCGCATCGGCGGTCACCGGCTCACCCCACTCGGTGGAGCCGCCCTTCAGATCGCACGGTACGTAGCGGACGCCCCGTTCCCGTAAGCGATGCAGTACCGAGTTGACCACGCCCACCACGAGGACCCGATCCGTCCCGGCGGGCAGTAGGTCCACCACGGCCGCCGCCCGGGCCAGGGACTTCTCCAGCGACGTTCCCGCCGCCACGGTGACCCGCTCCCCCCAGTGAGGGCGGGCCGACATCAGGTAGGCGTCGAGCGTGGCCACCCGGACCGCCGGCACCGGGTGGAGCAGCAGGTCGGCGACGGCGACGCCGGCGCACTCCTCGACGATCTCGTCCGCGACGTCGCCGGGCTCGACCGCGCAGGAGCCGACGGCCCGGCCGACCCGCAGGCTGACCACATGGTTGCGATAGCCACGCCTGCGGGAATCGTGCCGTGCGCCCTGCCGGGTGGTGAAGGCGGTGGTGACCCGCTCCCGCACGGGATCGGGACCCAGTTCGCCGGCGAGTGCCCGTTTGATGATCGATGTCAGGTTCATCGCTCGTACTCGACCTTCAGAGCCGAGACCAGCTCCTGCGCCCGCGCTCCGGCGCCGCTGCCGAGGGTGTCGGTCACCATGACGTGACCGAGGTACTGGTTGTTGCTCGTGGGCTCACCCGTCCGGTGCCCGGCCGGCTTGACGGACCAGTCGACGACGTCCGCGGCGGCGGCGAGCACGCCGGTGCCGTGGACGGCGGTGATCCGGCCGGCGTGTCCGGGCAGCAGGAAGGCGATGGCGGCGCTGCGCACCCCCGTGTCGGCGAAAGTCAGGTCGGGTTGCTGGCCGGCGGCCAGGCGGGCGTGAACCATCGGCAGGTCGACGCCCGTGACCCGGCGGACCAGCTCGGTGATCTGGTTGCCGGCGGGGCGCGGGTTGACCTCGATCAGCGCCGGGCCGTCCGGGGTGAGCCGCAGCTCCGTATGGGCCACGCCCCGGTCCAGGCCCAGCGCCCGCACCGCTGACACCGCGGCCTCCTTCGCCTTCCTTGCCAGGTCGGCGTCCAGGACGGCGGGGAACATGTGGCCGCTCTCGACGAACCACGGCTCCCCCGTCAGGCTCTTGCCGGTCACCCCCACCACATGGACGTCACCGTCAACGCTGACCGTCTCGACACTGACCTCCGGCCCGGCGAGCAGCTCCTCCAGCAGCACGACCGGCACCCGGCGCTGACCTCGCGCGTTCACGGGAAACTCCTCAAGAGCGAGGAAGGCCGTGCGCAGCTCGGCCTGGTCGCGCACTTTCCGCACGTACATGCCGGCGCACAGGTCGACCGGCTTGACCACCAGTGGGTAACCGACACCGTTCGCGGCCTCCGCGGCCTGTTCCCAGGAGGAGGCCGGCGCGTACCGCGGGCCCGGCACCCCCGCGTCCCCGAGGGCGGCGCGGGCGAGGTCCTTGCGGCAGGCCCGCCGTACGGCGTCCGGTGAGGGACCGGGCAGGCCCAGGTGTGCCGCGACCTCCGCCACGGCCGGCAGGTAGTAGTCGCATGAGGACAGGACCCCGTCGAAGCCGAGCGCGTCGTGTAATCGCTCCACGTGGGACAGGAGTGCGGGGAGGTCGTTGGTCTCCGTGGTCAGCACGTTGTCGGCGGCCAGTAGCGGATGCGATCGGGCGCTGGGCGCGGCACGCAGGTAGTGGTGCAGGTCACGGGTGAGGAACGTGAACCTGTGCCCCGCGTCGCGGATGGCGCGGGGCAGCAGTGTGCTCATCGCCCCGACCCAGCTCTCGATCACCAACAGATGAGCCATATCGTCTCCTTGAGTTTTGATAATGATTATCGTTTTCTATCTCGGGACGCAACAGGAGAGGGGAAGATCGCCTCACAGACGGCGATGGCGGGAACGGGCGCGGCGAACGCGGCCGCCGGATCGGCCGCCGGCCCGGCCTTCTCCATCGCGGGTTCGCCAGGACCGACCGGATCAGGTCGTCGCCGGCGACCAGCCAGCCCTGGTGCCCGCCAGGGGGGGAATCGGCTGATAGGGCCGTGCTGGCGGGCCTGGATCCGCTCCTTCGTGGGTCGAAGGGACAGCCGGGCTGACGCGCCGGCACCGTCGTGACGGTGTGAAGGCTGTTCATCCCCGCACTTCCCCAAGAGGAGGGCCCGTCACTGGCCGATCGGTCAGATCCTGTCCGATCGGTCAGCTAAGGTGTCTCCCATGGCGCGTTCCGTAACCACCCTGCGCGCGGACATCCTCGACTCGGCGGTACGGCTGTTCGCCGCCCACGGTTTCCGCGGCACCTCCCTGCAGGAGATCGCCACGGACGCCGGCTGCTCCAAGGCGTCCTTGCTCTACCACTTCACGAACAAGGACGCGATCCTGACCGAGCTGCTGGCGCCCGTCGGGTCGCAGGTCGCCGAACTCGAGGCGCGGCTCGCCGGGCTGGACGGCGAGGCGGCCGCCCGTGCCGCAGTCGCCGCGCTCGTCGACCTGTCCCTGCGCTTCCGGCTGCAGGTGAAGATCCTCCTGCAGGACGTCGACGCGCTGATCAACCGGCCGGAGCTGCCGGACGTGGACGGCTTCATCGAACGGCTGACAGACGCCCTGTCCGGCCGTTCGGCCGCTCCCCAGGCCCGGGTCTGGGCCTGGATGGCGATGCTGGGGATCATCCTGACCAGCGCCGGCGAGCTCACGGTCCCGGAGGAGACGCTGCGCGCGGAACTGACCCGCGGGGCGCTGCGGACGCTCGGTCTGCAGGCCGACTGACCTTCAGAAGAAAGAGACCTGTTTTGGCAACCCTGCTGTACCGGCTGGGCCGGTTCTCCTTCCGCAGACGCGGGCGCGTGGCCGCCGTGTGGCTGCTGCTGCTCGTGGTCCTGGGCCTGGCCGCGGCCGCCTTCCACGGCCCGACCGGCGACAAGTTCGCCATGCCGGGCACCGAGTCCCAGCGGGCGCTGGACGCCCTGGCCAAGGAGTTCCCGCAGGCCAGCGGGGCCACCGGCACCATCGTCGTGGCCGCCCCGCAGGGCGGCAAGCTCGATCCCGCCGCGGTCGCGCCGGTGGTCGAGCAGGCCGCCGCCGTCCCCGGCGTCGTCGCCGCCCTCGACCCGTTCAAGTCCGGCGCCGTCTCCGCCGACGGCCGCCACGCCCTGATCCAGGTGCAGTTCGACCGCGAGGCGCAGGACGTGACCGACGCGCAGCGCGCGGCGTACCTGAAGGCCGGCTCCTCGGCGCAGGGGCTGCGGGTCGAGCACGGCGGCGAGATCCTCAACGGCGCACCGGAGGTCGGCGGGTCGGAAGGGATCGGCGTCGTGATCGCCGCGGTGGTCCTGATCGTCACCTTCGGCTCGCTGGTGGCCGCCGGCATGACCCTGCTGAACGCGCTGATCGGCGTGGGGGCCGGCATGGGCGGCCTGTTCGCGCTCAGCGGCGTCGTCGAGCTGACCTCCGTCACGCCGGTGCTGGCGCTGATGCTGGGCCTGGCCGTCGGCATCGACTACTCGCTGTTCATCACCTCCCGCTACCGCCAGTTCCTGGCCGAGGGCGTGACGCCGGAGGAGGCCGCGGGCCGGGCGGTCGGCACCGCCGGATCTGCGGTCGTGTTCGCCGGGGCCACCGTGGTCATCGCGCTCGCCGGCCTGTCGGTGGTCGGCATCCCGTTCCTGAGCGTGATGGGCCTGGCCGCCGCCGGGACCGTGGCCGTCGCTGTCCTGGTCGCCCTCACGCTGCTGCCCGCCTTCCTGTCGTACGCCGGCGCCCGCGTGCTGCCCCGCAAGCAGCGCACCGGTCAGAGCGCGGGCGCGGGCGCGGAGGGCTTCGGCTACACGTGGGGACGGGCCGTCACCCGGCTGCGCGTGCCGATCCTGCTGGCCGGCGTGATCGGCCTCGGCGCGCTCACGCTGCCGGCCCAGGACCTGCGCCTGGCCCTGCCCGACGCCGGCACCGCCGCCCCCGGCACCCCGGCCCGCGAGGCCTACGACCTGACCAGCGAGGGCTTCGGCGAGGGCTTCAACGCCCGCCTGATCGCCGTCGTCTCCGCCGCGGACCCCGCGGCCACGACCGCCGCCGCCGGCGAGGCCGCCAAGCTGATCCAGCAGACCCCCGGCGTGCTGGCCGTGGCCCCGCCGCAGCCCAACGCCGCGGGCACCACCGCGCTGCTGACCATCATCCCCAAGGCCGGGCCCACCGACGCGGCCACCGAGGACGCCGTCCACGCCATCCGCGCCAAGGTCGCCTCCATCCGCGGCGCGGAGATCGCCGTCACCGGTGCGACGGCCGTGGGCATCGACGTCTCCGACAAGCTCGCCGACGCCATGCCGGTGTACCTGCTGCTGGTGGTCGGCCTGTCGGTGCTGCTGCTCATGCTCGTCTTCCGCTCGATCCTGGTGCCGGTCAAGGCCGCGCTGGGCTTTTTGCTCACCGTCGGCTCGACCTTCGGCATCACGGTGGCGATCTTCCAGGAGGGCCACCTGGCCGGTCTGCTGGGCGTGGACGTGCCGGGCCCGCTGGTCAGCTTCCTGCCGATCCTGCTCATCGGCATCCTGTTCGGCCTGGCCATGGACTACGAGGTGTTCCTGGTCTCGCGGATGCGCGAGGACTACGTGCACGGCGACACGCCCCGCCAGGCAACGATCAACGGCATGGGACACAACGCACGGGTCGTCACCGCCGCGGCGCTGATCATGACGGCCGTGTTCGGCGGGTTCGTGTTCATGGAAGACCCGATCATCAAGTCGATGGGCTTCGCGCTGGCCGTCGGCGTGCTCATCGACGCCTTCGTCGTCCGCATGACGCTCGTCCCCGCCGTGATGTCCATGCTCGGCCGCGCCGCCTGGCGGCTGCCCCGCGCCCTGGACCGGGTGCTGCCCGACCTGGACGTCGAGGGCGAACGCCTGCGTCACCACCTCACCGCCGGCGCCGGCGCGTCCCCGGAGCGGGCCGGCGTGAGGTGACCGGGGCCGGAGGTCCCGTCCCGACGGGACCTTCGGCGCTCGCGCCCTCCGACGGGTGAGCGGTCTGATGGAAGGACCGGCGAAGGAGGGCCTCATGATCGTGGTGGGTGTCGACGGTTCGCAGGCCGGCATGGCGGCGGCGGCCTGGGCGGCCCGGGAGGCCGGACTGCGCGGCGTCCCCCTGCGGATCGCCAACGCTATCCCCGCCTGGGCGTGCTCGACCGCGCAGCAGGGCCGGTACACGACCGTCGCCGCGTGGATGCGCGACGGCGCCGCCGACGTGCTCGGGGCCGCCACCGGGCGGGCTCAGGCGGAGGCGCCCGGGGTGGCGGTCGACACCGCGATCCTGGCCGGCGACCCGCGCCCGGCGCTCATCGAGGCGGCCGCGGACGCCGATCTCCTGGTGCTCGGCAACCACGGGCTCGGCGGCTTCCGCGGCCTGCTGCTCGGCTCGGTCGCGTACGGCGTGGCCGGTCGCGCCCCCTGCGACGTGGCCGTCGTGCGGGAGGTGCCCTCGGCGCCGCGCCCGGAGATCGTGGTGGGCGTCGACGGTTCGCCCGCCTGCGCGAAGGTGCTCGACTTCGCCTTCGCCGAGGCGGCGCTGCGCGGGGTGGGCCTGCGGGCGGTGCACGCCTACAGTCCGCTGGAGGCGGGCGGCGGCTTCGCGCCGCTGCCGGACGACTTCGACGACGAGAAGGTCGAGGTGCGGATGGTCAGGGAGGCTCTCGCCGGGCGGCGAGAGCACTATCCCGACGTCAAGGTCGTCGAGGAGGTCGTCCGGGGTCATCCCGTGGACGTGCTGCGGCACGCGTCGGTGGGCGCCGACCTGCTCGTCATCGGCTCCCGGGGGCAGAGTCAGTTCACCGGTCTGGTCCTCGGTTCGGTCTGCCAGGCCATGCTGCACTACGCGAGGTGCCCCATGGTCGTCGTCCGCGCGCCGGCGCCGGTCGACTGACGCCGGGTCGACCGACTCGGCCGGTCGACTGGACTGATCGCACACGCGAAACGCCCCCGGCGGCCCGGTTGGTCCGGGCCGCCGGGGGCGTCGCCGGCGTCCTACGCGCTCTTGCGCCGCTGCTCGCGCAGAATGGCGAGGCGCTCGTTCAGCACCTCTTCGAGGTCCTCGATCGAGCGGCGCTCCAGCAGCATGTCCCAGTGGGTCCGCGGGGGCTTCGCCTTCTTCTGCTGGGGCTGCTCCGCGTCCACCCGCAGCGCGGGGCTGCCGCAGTGACGGCACTCCCACGTCGTGGGAATCTCGGCCTCGACGGCGAGCGGAACGGTGGTGAGATGGCCCTTCGGGCACGTGTAGGACACCTCCTGACGCGGGGCCAGGTCGGTGTTGCGGTCGTTCTCGTAGCTGGTCGCGCCGAGCCGGGTACCGCGAAGTGCACGTTCGCCCATGTCTTCAAGCCTCCTGAGGTCCCCGCCTTCGAGGGGTTCGTTCGCCACCGCGTACAACGCCTGATACCGTGTGTGGATTCCCAGCCGAGACCTGATCCAATCGCGCTTTTTCCGTCCCAGTGGTCTCAGATGTGCTCGGGCACCTCGTTCCCCGCCTCACGGATGGCCCGGGGCAGGTTGACAAGGGTGAGCAGCACGAATCCGATGACGAAGAACACCACCAGCGAGACGATCGCGGTGCGGTAGCTGTTGGTGAGCTCGATCGCCAGCGTGAGCACCAGCGAGCCGAGGAACGCCGACCCCTTGTCGCTGATCTGGTAGAGGCTGAAGTACTCCGCCTCCCGGCCGGGCGGGATCACCAGGGAGTACAGCGAGCGGGACAGCGCCTGCGTGCCGCCCATGACGATCGCGATGGCGAAGGCGATCGCGTAGAACTGGATGGCCGCGCCCTTCTGGAGGAAATAGGCCACCCCAACCACCGCCGTCCACACGACCAGACTGGCCAGGATCGTGCGCTTGGTCCCGACCCTGGCCGCGAGCCGCGCGAGCCCGAGCGCGCCGCCGATGGCGATGAACTGCACCATGAGGATCGCGCCGATCTGGTGCGTCTGACCCAGACCGAGCTCGTGGTCGGCGTACGTGGCGGAGAAGGTGATCACCGTCTGCACGCCGTCGTTGTAGACCAGGTAGGCCGCGAGGAACAGCAGCGTGCGGGGGTAGCGCCGCAGGTCGGCGATCGTACGGCCGAGCTGGCGCATGCTGCCGGCCACGGCCCGGTCCGCGGTCGCCTCGTGGACGGGCACCCGCCGGTTGCGCAGGCGCAGCATCGGGATCAGGGCGAACGCGCCCCACCACACGCCCGCAGAGGCCAGGCTGATCCGCACCGCCAGGCTCGTCTCGATATCGGCGAACAGGTAGACCACCAGGTTGAGCGCGAGCAGCAGGCCGCCGCCGAGGTAGCCGAAGCCCCACCCCCTGCTGGAGATGGCGTCGCGTTCCTCCGCGCCGGAGATCTGGGGCAGGAAGGAGTCGTAGACCACCCGCGCCGCGCCGAAGGTCACGTTGGCGACCAGGAACAGCACGCCGCCGAGCAGGTAGCCGCCGCCGGAGACGAGGTAGAAGCCCAGCGTGGCCGCCACGCCCGTATAGGCGAAGACTCCCAGGATCTGCTTCTTGCGGCCCGTGTGGTCGGCCAGGGCGCCGATCACCGGCATGATCACGATCTGCAGCAGCACCGAGATCGTCACCAGGGTGGTGAAATACGCTTTCGGCCGCAGGTCCAGGCCGAGGAACGCCACGAAGCCGTTCTCGCCGCCCGCCGCCGTCGTGGCGATCGAGGTCAGGTACGGCCCGAGGAAGACGGTCAGGACGGTCGTCTGGAACGCCGAGTCCGCCCAGTCGTACCAGTACCAGCCGCGTTGCTCGCGCCGCCGCGCCTCGGGAAGCTCCTCGTGGACGACCTGGGGGGCGGTCATTTTCTCTCCTCGCCGGGGGTGGGCGGTCGTACGAACAGGTCGGGGGACGGCAGGGGTTCGAGGGGCAGGGGTTCGAGGGGCATGGGTTCGAGGGGCAGGGGTTCGAGGGGCAGGGGTTCGAGGGGCGGAGTCAGCGTGCGGCCGTCACGGCGCGGCCGGGCGGGGGTGCCACTGCCCGCGCGACTTGAGCACGTCGCGCAGGCCGCTGACGTTGTCCGTCATGATCCCGTCGACGCCGAGATCGAGCAGGTGGGCCATCGTCACCGGGTCGTTCACCGTCCACACGTGCACCTGCATGCCGATCGCGTGCGCGGTGCGCACGAGAGCGCGGGTGGTCACCCGCACGCCGCGGAACCCGATGGGCGCCTGCGCGCACGGCACCCCGGCCCGGGCCAGCCCGGCCAGCAGCCTGCCGTACCCGCCGCCCATCGCGGCCGTGCGCAGGGCGGCCAGGCCGCGCGGGCCGAGCGAGAAGCAGACCTCCCGGCCGATCGCGCGCCGGGCGCGGGCCAGCCGCGCCTCGGAGAACGAGGTCAGGCACACCCGGTCGTAGGCGCGGGTGCGGTGGACGGCCCGGGCGAGCGGCGCGATCGCCGCGCTCTCCTTGACGTCGATGTTGAACCGCGTGTCCGGCCAGGTGCCGAGCAGGTCCTCCATCAGCGGGATCTCGTGCCGGCCGCCGATCCTGGCCTCGCGGACCTCGCGGTAGGGCAGCCGCGAGATGCGGCCGGTGCGGTCGGTGACACGGTCAAGGGTGTGGTCGTGGAACGCGAGCAGGACGCCGTCGGCGGTCGCGTGCGCGTCGGTCTCCAGGTAGGTGTACCCGAGCTCGACCGCGCGGGAGAACGCCTCCATGGTGTTCTCGCGGGCTTCCGCCGCCCCGCCTCGGTGCGCGAAGGCGAGCGGGCCGGGATGGTCGAGGAACGCGAAACGGCGGTGCACGGAAGGAGTATGCCGGGTCCCGGCCGAACAGTCAGCGCACGTAGGTGAACATTTGCGTCACAAGAGTCCCTTGTCATGCTCGGGGATCGATGGGGCGCTTCCGCGTGTCGCGGTTCACTCAGGGTCCGCCGCCGGCTCTCGCCCGGGCCGGTCCCGCGCCAGGAGGCCGGTCAGGTGCGCGGCGATGTCGTCGATCGTGGGGTGATCCCAGGCCAGGGTCGGCTCGACCAGCAGGCCGACGGCCTCCTCCACGTCGACGCACAGGCTGAGCGCATGGATCGAGTCCAGGCCGTACGTGCGGAGCTTCACCGCCGGGTCGATCTCGGCGGGTGGCCGCCCGAGATAGGCCGCCACCCGCTCGGTGAGCCATCGGCGCAGGTCGCCGGGGGACATCGGGCCGGAGGCGGCGTTCACGCGACGGTCTCCAGGAGGTCGTTGACGGCGGGTTCCAGCTCGGCGTGCAGCGGGGTGAGGTCTCCGCTGAGGAACAGTTCCCGCATGTGCCGGCGGCGGAGCTTGCCGCTGGTGGTCTGCCGCACCGCGCCACGAGGCACCAGCATCAGGCTCAGCGGGATGCCGAACTCCCGCGTCACCTGGTCCATGACCCGGTCGGCCGCCTCGCCGAGGGTCCCCGACTGTCCCCGGCGCACCTCCTGGACGAGGACGACGTGTTCCCCGCCGTCGTCGCGCCGGACGCCGAAGGCGGCGCTGCGCCCCGCGGCCGGGTTGGCCCGCGCCGCGGCCTCCTCCAGGTCCTGCGGGTAGAGATTGCGGCCGTTGACGATGATCACATCCTTGATCCGCCCCGTCACGTAGAGCTGGCCGTCGAGCAGAAACCCAAGGTCGCCGGTGCGCAGCCAGCGGCCGTCGCCCGCCCGGAAAATGGCGCGGGTCTCCGCCGGGCGGCCCCGGTAGCCGAGGGCGACGCTGGGGCCCGCCACCCAGATCTCCCCGATCTCGCCGTCGGCGACGGGGCCGGAGCCGCCCGGATCGACGATCCGCAGGTCGAGCCCGGAGACCGGGCCGCAGGCGACCAGGGGCGTCCCCCCGGGCGCCGGGACCGCCCGGTGCCGTTGCAGCGCGGAGGGGTCGAACCGGCGCACGGTCGCGCCCCGCCCCTGCGCCACGCAGGTGACCATCAGGGTGCACTCGGCGAGGCCGTAACCGGGATTCCAGGTGGCCGGGCGGAAGCCCGCCGGGGCGAAACGCCGCTCGAAATCGGCGAGGGTGCGGGCCCGGATCGGCTCGGCTCCGCTGAGGGCCATGGTCAGCGTGGACAGGTCCAGGCCGGCGAGTTGCTCGTCGGTGATCCTGCGCGTGCACCAGGCGTACCCGAAGTCCGGGGACACGGTCCAGTCGGCGCCGTACCGGCTGATCAGCTCCAGCCAGCGCACCGGCCGCGCGACGAACGCGGCGGGTGACATGAACACCAGATCGGCGCCCGCGTGGAGCGCCTGCAACTGGAGGCCGACCAGGCCCATGTCGTGGTAGTGAGGCAGCCACCCGGCCAGTCGCCGCACCGGCCTGTCCCGCGCCAGCGAGCGGAACAGCTCCAGGTTGTGCAGCAGGTTGCCGTGCGAGACCTCGACTCCGCGCGGGTCGCTGGTCGAGCCGGAGGTGTACTGCAGGTAGGCGATGGTGCCGCCGGTCAGGGCCGGTGGAGTCCAGGCGTCCGGGTCGGCGGTGGCGGCATCGGCCACGCGGGCCGAAAGACCGGACAGTCCGGACGCGTGCGCGGGATCGGTCAGGACCAGCCGCGCGCCCGCGTCCCGCATCAGTGTCCGTACGCGGCTCGCGTGCGGTGCCCCCGCGTCCGGCAGGGGGGCGGGGATCGCCGGCACCCGGGCGTACAGACAGCCGAGGAACGCCACGGTGAAGTCGAGCCCCGCCGGGTAGAGCAGCAGCGCCGGCTGGTCGGTGAGGCCGCGTCGCGCGAGCCACGCGGCGGTGGCGCGTGCCCGCCGGTCCAGTTCGGTGAAGGTGAGCCGGGCCGTGCCGCCGTCGTCGCGCGTGAAGACGAACTCACGATCGTCGCTGATGCGGTTCCGTAGGTGTGTGACGAAGTCGGTCATTCGGGCAACCCCTCCCGTACGTACCAGGAGACGAGCCGGTCGAGGGTCGCGGGAGTCACGGCGGGCGGGGCCACGGCGCTCCGCCACGCGAAGTCGTAGCGGTGCCGGAAATAGGTCGCGGTGTATTTGGCCCGCATGTTGACCAGCGCCTCGAACCGGCCGAACGGCTTCTCGCGGATCTCCTCGGGTGTGGCGGGAACCAGTTCGATCGGCAGCCGGGCGTTGATCACGTCGAACAGGTCGCGCACCGGCACGGTGGCTCCGTTCACCACGTGGGAGACCGGGCGCGGCCGGTCGGCGGCGGCGAGCGCGAGCAACCGGGGGACCGTGGTGTCGACGGGAGTCAGATGGAGGTCGGCCTCCGGATGGCAGGGGAGGCGGACCCGTTCCCCGGGCGTGCGCCGGGCGAAGAAGGCGATCACCCGGAGGAAGTCGTACAGGCCGTAGTCGGTCAGCGCCCGCCCGGTGCGGGAGTGCCCGACCATCACGCCCAGCCGGGCTACCAGGGCGGCGCCCTCGCGGACGGACCGCGACCGTGCCTGCGCGATCTCCGCTTCGCGTTTGGAGTATTCGTAGAAGTTCCGGAACCGGTCCGGCGGAGCGTGCGACGGCCAGTCCTCGGGAACGGGGCCCTCGGTGTCGAGTCCGCACTGGTAGGCCGTCCCGACGAGGATGTAGCGCGAGCCGGGCCGGGCGTGCCGCTCGTAGGCCGACAGCGCGTTGGCCGATCCCGTGACGTTCACGTCCAGGAGCTCCTCCTCCCGGCGGGGGAAGAAGGTGACGAGCGCGGCGACATGCCAGTAGACGCAGGGCTCGGCGAAGACCTCGGCGACCGGAAGCCCGAGGTCCGGCTCGTCCAGCGCCAGCCGGCGCACCCGGAGGCGGCCGGCCGGGGCCTCGTCGAAGCCGAGGCAGCACAGCGCGTCCGCGACCCGGCGGCGCACCACCTCCGCGGACGCGCGGGCGAGGGCGATCACCTCGTCGCCCCGGGCCAGCAGGGCGCCGATCAGATGGGAGGCCACGAAGCCGTTGGCCCCGTCGATCACGTGGACGCGCACCAAGGCACCTTCCCACAGGCGGTAGCGGAAGGTAAAGTCGCGATCGCTCACGGTGACCGAACTCGGGAGGGTGCATGCTCAACGACCTGCAGCAGCGCAAGCTGGCCCATCTGTTCACGCTCCTGGACGTGGACGACGACGGGACCGTCGACAAGATGGACTACACCGCTTCGGCCGACCGGCTGGTGAACGCGTTCGGGTTCGCGCCGGGCTCGACGGAGTCGCGGCGGGTCCGGGACCGGTACGCGAGGCTGTGGGACGAGGTGACCCTGCCCATGGACGCCGACGGGGACGAGCGCGTCGAGCTGGAAGAGTTCGTGGCCGGGTTCCATCGGTTCGTCACCCAGCCCGAGGCGGGCTATCACACCCATGTCGCGCCGGTCGCCGACGCCTTCTACGACCTGATGGACACCGACGGAGATGGCAGGATCACCCGGACCGAGTACCTGCGGATGGCCGCGAGCGCCTTCCGCATGTCGGAGGCGAACGCCGCCGCCGCGTTCGAGCGTCTCGACCTCGACGGCAACGGCTCACTGAGCAGGCAGGAGCTGCACGTGGCCAACGAGCAGTTCTTCCGCAGCCCCGACGAGGAGTGCCACGGCAACTGGCTGTTCGGCCCGCTCCCCGCGCGGGGCTGAGCGTACGGCGGCTACCCGGCGGCCGACGCCCATTCCTGCCGCCGGGTCTCCGCCATCGCGATGGCCGCGGCGACCGCCACGTTGACCGACCCGACCCTGCCGACCTGGGGGATGTAGGCCACCGAGTCGGCCGCCTCCAGGCCGGCGGGGGAGCACCCGTGGTCCTCGCTGCCGAGCACCAGGCAGACGTCGCCGCCGAGCTTTGCCTCGTGCAGCGGCACGGCGTCGCCGGTCAGCTCGACGGCGACCACCCGGTAGCCGTCCTCCCTCGCGGCGCGCACGGCCTCGGCCACCGGGACGGGCTCGTGCCACTCGACCAGCCGGTCGGTGCCCAGCGCGGTCTTCTGCGCCTTGGGGTTGGTGGGCGGGGTGGCGTTGCCGGCCAGCCAGATCGTCTGCACGCCGAAGGCGGCCCCCGTACGGAAGATCGACCCGACGTTGAAGGGGCCGGTCACCGATTCGAGGATCAGCGCGAGACGGCCCTCGGTGTTGCGGCGCCAGGTGCGGTTGAGCCGCTTGACGTCGGTCGGCTTGAGCTGCCTGCGCGGGTTGGGAGTGCTCATTGGGCGCTCATCGCTCCTGCTCATCGTTCCTGGGTCTCGAGGCCGGCGGGACGGGCGTCGACCCGCAGGACGCGGTAGGCCGACCGGGAGGCCAGCCGTGAGGTGGGCCAGCCCCGGTCGCCCAGCCAGCGCTGCAGGGAGTCGGAGCCGAGGTGCTTCTGCACGACCAGGTAGGCGCTGCCGTCGGGGGTGAGCCGGTCGAGCCATCGGGTGAGCATCTCGTGGAGCGCGGCCTTGCCGATCCGGATGGCCGGGTTCGACCAGATGGCCCGGAACCTTACGTCCTCGGGCATCTCGTCGGCGTGAACTGACCTTACTTTGTCAAGGCCGGCGCTCTTGGCGTTCCGCTCGCACAGCTCCACCGAGCGCCGGTTCACGTCCACGGCCCAGACCGTCGCGCCGGGGGCCCGTGACGCCATCGTCAGCGCGATGGGCCCGTAGCCGCAGCCCAGGTCGAGCAGGTCGCCCTCGGCAGGGGGCGGCGGGACGGTCTCCAGCAGCACCCGGGTCCCCGCGTCGACGCGTTCGGGGGAGAACACCCCCCGGTCGGTCTCCAGCCGCAGATGCAGGTCGGGGAGGACCAGGGTGACCGAGCCCGGCCGGCTCGCCGCCTGGGGGCTCTCCTCGAAGTAATGGGCCACGTGCCCAAACGTACCAACGTCGCGGACCGCTGATCTCCGCGCCCGCGAGGATGTGAGCGGGCTGAAACACTTCCGGCCTTCCGGACACGTACGAGATGACGGAGAAAGTGGTGAAGGGGGAGTTTCGGTGGCCGGGTCGGACCTGAGGCGTCGTTTCGAGGAGATCTATATGGCGCATTATGTGGATCTCCTCGGATACGTGCGGCGCCGCACGGACACCCCCGAGGACGCCGCCGACGCTCTCGCCGAGACCTTCGCCACGGCGTGGCGGCGCATCGGCGACGTCCCGGCCGGGTCGTCCGCCCGATTATGGCTGTACGGCGTCGCCCGGCGGGTGCTGGCCAACGGCCGCAGGGCCGAGACCCGCAGGAGCGCGCTCGTCGAGAGACTCGGCGCGGAGCTCGGTGAAAAGGGCGAGCACGATCGGCCGCCGGACCACGAGGACCTCGACGCCGTACGCGCGGCGTTCCGGCGTCTCGGCCCCGACGACCGCGAGGTGCTGGCGCTGGCGAGCTGGGAGGGGCTGGGATCGGCGGAGATCGCCATGGTGCTGGGCTGCTCGCGCGGAGCCGCCCGCCTGCGGCTGCACCGGGCGCGCAAGCGCCTCGCCAAGGAGTTGAGCTCCGCGGGAGTGGACGTGGCTCGGTTCGGCGCGCGGATGCCGGCGCTGGCGGGAGGAGAGGCGTGATGATGCACGACCGTGATGACCTGCACCGGCTCGTCGCCCAGATCGCCCCGGACCAGGGCCCGGGAATGACGCCGGCCGCCCTGGACCTGCTGGAGGAGATCGTCTCCGGCCCGGCTCCGGCGAACCGCCGCCGACGGATGACGGAGACGGTCACCGGGACCGCCCGGACCATTCTGCGCGGCCCACGGCTGGTGCCGGCGATCGTCTCGCTCACCGCCGTCCTGCTCGCCGTGGGCTGGCTCGTGCCCGGGGCGGGGCTCGGTCCCGCACCCGCCTCCGCCGCGCTCGACATCAGGAGGGAGGGCGA
Organism: Microbispora sp. ZYX-F-249; assembly: GCF_039649665.1. NCBI lineage: Bacteria > Bacillati > Actinomycetota > Actinomycetes > Streptosporangiales > Streptosporangiaceae > Microbispora > Microbispora maris. The sequence continues at coordinate 69,724 of NZ_JBDJAW010000033.1, forward strand.
CCACTACGTCGTCATGGTCCGCGACCTGTTCGCCGCTTCCGAGATGTACCAGCGGGAGCTGCGCCAGCGTGGCCTGGATGTGGATGTGCGGATCGTGCCGGTCTCGTCCGCCTCGGTGGGAGAAGTGATGTACTTCGACGGCACCCGGGACTACAGCGCGATCACGACGATCAAGGCACCCGGCGAGTGCACGCGCTTCGGCGGCTGCGCGATCGGCTTCCGCATCCCGGTGCGGTTCAACGGGCACGCCACCGTGTTACTCGGCCGCGCCGCACGGGCGGGGGAGCGCTACGGCATCCTGGAGGCCGTCGACCTGGAGGGCCAGCCCCTCCACTGCGTGGACTACGTCAACAAGACCGTAGCCGAGGTCCTGCCCCTGCTGCGGGAGCGCGGCGTGCGAGCGGAGTTCTCCTCACCCGGCGCCTACGCCCGGCCGGCCGCCCCCGCCGACTGGTACGTCCACAGCGGAGTCATGATCGCCGATGGGCAGGCGATCTTGGTGGTCGGCCCCACCCCGAACCCCCAGCCGCGCCCCAAGGAGGCCTTCTGCGCCGAGCGTCCCTGAGACCCCGGCGTCCCTGAGCACGGCCAGGCGGTCCGCTCCGCCCGCCCGGGGCGGACCGCGCCGCGCGGGCGGGGGAGGCGATCGGCGCGCCTGGTGACACCGCCCTTCGCGCCCAGTTGTAGGGCAGTGCCTCCACCCGCGAGTGCCGCCCCGGTGGTGTCGCGGTGGTGTCGCGGTGGTGTGCGGGGGGCCTCCCATCCCGATACCGGCCCTCACCGGCGCAGCGGATCGGCCGCCGGCGCTAATCGCGCCTGCCGCGCATCGCATCTCCCGCCTCCCATCCCCGGTCGCCCAGCGCGGCCTGCCCGTGATCTCCCCTCAACGAACGGTCTCGTCATGCCCGCATACGCTCGTGCCCTGCTTCCGGTGCTCGTCGGGATAGGGCGGCACCGGTTCCTCGCGGTCGCGCTCACCGCCGCGGCCGCGCTCAGGGTGGTCACGATGCTCGGCTACCCGCCCGCCAGGCTCTACTGGTACGACTCGTTCAGCTACCTGCACAACGCCGTTCATCTGCGACCCGAGCAGGGGTTCCATCCCATCGGATACCCCCTGCTGCTGCGCGTCCTGCTGCCCTTCCACAGCGTCGAGCTGGTCGTCGCGCTGCAGCACGCGATGGGACTGGTGACGGGCGTCATCGTCTACGCCGCGCTGCGCGGCAGAGGACTGCCCGCCTGGGGCGCCGTGGCCGCCTCAGCCCCGGTGCTGTTCGACGCGTCGTTCCTCCGGCTCGAGCACGCGGTGCTGTCCGACTCGCTGTTCATCCTGCTGGTCGTCGCCGCCACGGCGGTGCTGGTCCGCGGGCCGGTGCCGTCCGCGCGCGCCGCCGCGACCGCGGGTCTGCTGCTCGCGGGTGCCACCCTCACCCGCACGGTCGCGCTGCCGCTGATCCTGCTGGTCCTGGTGGTGCTCACCGTCCGCCGCGTGCCCTGGCGCCGGACGGCCGCGCTCGCCCTGGCCGCGCTGCTGGGGGCACATCGCGCTGAACGACCGGGCGCGCGCCTTCGCGCTGCGCGCCATCGCCGCCCAGCCCCTGGACTACCTGCGCGACGTGGTGACGGACACCGCGCTCGCGTTCGCCTGGACCCCCGTCGCCCACCCGGCTCGCACCGTCCCCGCGTTCGGCTTCGCCCACGGAACCTGGCCGCTCCCCGCCGGTCAGCCGCTCGTCGAGCAGGCGAGACGGGAGTACGACCCCGACCTCACCGGCATGCGGTCCGTCGGGCCGTACGCCGACCTGCTCATCGCCTACCAGCACCCGGCCTACCTGCGCGGGCCGATGCTGGCCGTCATCCTGCTGCTGGGCGCCGCCGGCGCGCTGCGGCGGCCGCGGACGGTGGCGCTGCCGTGGGCGATCGCGGTGGCGTCACTGGTCGCGCCGGTGGCGGTGCTCGACTTCGACCACCGCTACGTGCTCCCCGTCGTGCCCGTGGCGTGTCTGGCGGCGGGGCTGGCGTTCGCCCGGCCACCGCGCAGGGGCGGGCGCTCCCACCGCGGGCACTCGGGCGGCGGGTGCGAGATGCCCATCCGCCAGGCGACAGTGGACGCGTGACCACGGAGACGCGACCCGGAGACGTGATCACGGAGGAAGTGGGGGCGGCCTGTCTGACACCTTCGCCGCTATCGCGCGGACATCCGTCAGATCGGGTCTAGGCGAAAGAGTCAGAACGGGTTAACTTCCGCAAAGGTAGCGATTCAAGAATCGCCCCGGATCCCGACGGAGGCGCCACCCGGCACTGGCATACCCCGCGGCCCCTGCCGCATCCCCCTGCCGCACGCCCTTGGACGCCCCCGTCCCCGGCCGGCGACGCCACACCCCGGCGGACCCGGCCCGCCCACCCCCCTCTCACCCCCCGAGGACCGGCATGAGACCACGTCTGCTCACGCTGGCCGCCATCCTGGCGGCCGCCCTGCTGCCCGCCGCGCCGGTGCAGGCCTCCGGCGTCTCGGCGCTCGCCGCGCCGAACATCTCGCTGGCGAACGTCAAGGCCCATCTGTCCCAGCTGCAGAGCATCGCCACCGCCAACGGCGGCAACCGGGCCCACGGCCGTCCCGGCTATCTGGCCTCGGCCAACTACGTCAAGGGCAGGCTCGACGCGGCGGGCTTCACCACGACTCTCCAGTCGTTCAGCTACAACGGCGCGACGGGCTACAACGTGATCGCCGACTGGCCGGGGGGTGACCCGGGCGACGTCCTCATGGTCGGCGCCCATCTCGACAGCGTGACCGCCGGGCCCGGCATCAACGACAACGGCTCCGGCAGCGCCGCGATCCTGGAGACGGCCCTGGAGGTGTCCCGGCAGGGGCTGGCCCCCGCCAAGCACCTGCGGTTCGCCTGGTGGGGCGCCGAAGAGCTCGGCCTGCGCGGCTCGTCGTACTACGTCACCAACCTGTCCACCACCGATCGGTCGAAGATCAAGGGGTACCTGAACTTCGACATGGTCGGCTCGCCGAACCCGGGCTACTTCGTCTACGACGGCGACAACTCCGACGGCGTCGGCTCGGGCCCCGGCCCCACCGGCTCGGCGCAGCTGGAGCGCGTCCTGCAGGACTACTTCACCTCGATCGGCGTGCAGACCCGCGGCACCGACTTCGACGGACGCTCCGACTACGGGCCGTTCATCTCGCGCGGCATCCCGGCCGGCGGGACCTTCACCGGCGCCGAGGGCGTCAAGACCAGCGCCCAGGCGTCCCTGTGGGGAGGCACGGCGGGCCAGGCGTTCGACTCCTGCTACCACCGGTCCTGCGACACGGCGGGCAACGTCGACGACACCGCGCTCGACCGCAACGCCGACGCGATCGCCTACGCCGTGTGGACCCTCGCCACCGCGACCCCGCCCGCGACGGTCTGGTCGGACGACTTCGAGACCGACAAGGGCTGGACCGTCGTCCCCGGCACCGCGACCGTCGGCACCTGGGAGCGCGGCGACCCCGAGGCGACGTCGTCCAGCGGCGCCAAGCAGCTCGGCACCACCGTCAGCGGCACCAACGACCTGGTCACCGGCAGGCTCGCCGGCGCCTCGGCCGGCGACTACGACGTCGACGGCGGGACCACCTCCATCCAGTCGCCGCCGATCACTCTGCCGGCCGGCTCGCTGAACCTGTCGCTGTCGTGGTATCTCGCCCACGGCAGCAACGCCACCGGCGCCGACTTCTTCCGCGTACGGATCGTCGGCGGCACCACCGCCACCGTGGTCCAGCAGCTCGGCGCGGCGTCCGACCGCGACGGCGCGTGGAGCACGGCCACCGCCGACATCTCCGCCTTCGCCGGGCAGACCGTCCGCGTGGTGATCGAAGCCGGGGACGAGTCGACCGCCAGCCTGGTCGAGGCCGGCGTGGACGACGTACGGATCACTCGCTAGCGCCGGGGTCGTGCCCGTCCCCGCGGGGACGGGCACGACCGCACGCGGGTCAGGGGATGCGGGCGCCGAGGAGGATCGCGGCGGCGGCCGCCAGCAGGCCCGCGACGATCGCGGCGACGAGGAACCGCTGCGTGATCTCCTGGTGCACGACCTTGTATCCGAGCGACGTGCCGATCTGCGTGTACACGTCGCGCAGCTCGCTGCCCGACTCCGCGGTGTACGCCCGGCCCCCGGTGCCGTCCGACAGCGACTTCAGCGTGGTCTTGTTGACCGGCACCTGCACCGCCCGGTTGTCGATCGTCACCGTGCCCTCCGGCGTGCCGTACGCGATCGTGGACACCGGCACCTTCGCGCCGACCGACGCCTCGATGGCCTCGTTGACCGACCGCCCGGAGGTGTTGTCGCCGTCCGACAGCAGCACGATCGCCGACGGGGGCGGGTCGGTGACCGCCCGCTGGTCGAACGACCTGATCGAGTCGAGCGAGTTGAAGACGGCCTCGCCGATCGCCGTGCCGGGGCGGGTGGTCAGGCTGGAGATCGCGGTGTTCACGGCGGCGTGGTCGGTGGTGGGGGAGATGACCACGGCGGCCGACCTCGCGAAGGCCACCACCCCGACGTTGAACCGCTCGGGCAGGTCGTTGACGAACTGCTGGGCGGCCTGCTTGGCCGCGACGAGCCGGGTGGGGGCGACGTCCGCCGACTCCATCGACAGCGACACGTCCACGGCGACCATGATGGTGGCGCGGTCGCGGGGCACCTTCACCGCGCCGGCCGGCCGGGCCGCACCGAGGACCAGCAGGCTCATCATGACGAGGAACAGCACGGCCGGCACATGCCGCCGCCAGGTCGGCCGCTCGGGCGCCACCAGCGACAGCAGCGCGAGGTTCGTGAAGCGCACCGTGTAGCGGCGGCGCGCGAACTGCGCCCATACGTACGCCGCGACCATCGCGGCGACCAGGACGAACAGCCACAGCCAGCCGGGGGCGAGGAACGTCATGCGCCCGCCTTCCCGCCGGCGGCCCGGCGCAGCAGATGAGAGGCCCGCCGCTGCCGCAGCACGAACTCGGCGATGTCGAACACCCAGTCGCGGTCGGTGCGCAGCACGAGATGGGCCGCCCCGGCCCGGCGCAGCGCCGCCCGGGTCCACGCGCGCTGCTCGGCCGCCGCCTCGGCGTACCGCTCCCTGAGCGTGCGCGACAGCCGGACCCCGCGCGAGTGCCCCGTCTCGGGGTCGGCGAGGGTGACGAACCCGACGTCGGGCAGTTCCAGTTCGCGGGGATCGACGATCTCCACGGCGAGCACCTGATGCCGCGCGGCCAGGCGGCGCAGCGGCGGCTCCCAGGAGTCCGGCGAGTCGAGGAAGTCGGAGACGACGACCCGCAGCCCGCGCTTGCGGTGCGCCGGCGCCAGCATCTCCAAAGCCTCCCCGAGGTCCACCGCGCCCTGCGCGGGCGGCGCGCTGAGCAGCGAGTGCAGCAGAGCGTACAGCCGGGGGCGGCCGGACTTGGCCGGATAGCGGTGCACGTCGTCGCCGTACAGGATGTAGGCGCCGAACCGGTCGCCGACCCGGCTCGCGAGGATCCCGATCGCCCCGACGGCGCTGACGACCAGGTCGCGTTTGGACATGTTCGCCGTGCCGAACTCCATGCTGGCCGACAGGTCGGCCACCACCCATGTCTCCAGCTCCCGGTCGGCGATGAGGTCCCGCACGTGCGGGACCGTCGTGCGCGCGGTCACCGCCCAGTCCATGCGGCGCACGTCGTCCTCGCCGGGCACGTAGACGCGGCTGTCGCCGTGCTCGCTGCCGGGCCCGGGGATCAGTCCCTGGTGGCGGCCCTGCAGCAGCCCGTCCAGCCGCCGCACCACCGTCAGCTCCAGCCGCCGCAGCGCCTGGTCGGGGTTGGCCGCCGCGCTCATCGCATGCCCTGGTTCCACACCACGAGCGGCGGCGGCACCGCCTGCAGCACCCGGCGTACGACGTCGTCGGGGTCCACCTCGTCGGCCAGCGCGTCGAAGGTGAGCATCAGCCGGTGCGACATGACGTCGATCGCCACGTCGCGGACGTCGTCGGGCAGCAGGTAGTCGCGCCCGCGCAGCAGGGCCAGGGCACGCCCGGCGGAGATCAGTCCCAGCGTCGCCCGGGGGCTCACCCCGATCTCGATCGTGTCCTGCAGGTCGGCCAGGCCGTAGTCCGCGGGGGCGCGCGTCGCCATGACGAGCCGTACGACGTAGTCGGCCACGAGCTGGTGGACCGAGACCTCCTCGGCCATGTCCTGCAGCCGCACCAGCGTGGCGGGGTCGAGCACCGGCTTGGGCACGGGCGGGCGCACGCTCATCCGCTGCAGGATCTCCAGCTCCTCGTGCGCGCTCGGATGGGACACGCGCACCTTGAACAGGAACCGGTCGCGCTGCACCTCCGGCAGCGGGTAGACGCCCTCCGACTCGATCGGGTTCTGCGTGGCCAGCACGACGAACGGCCGGGGCAGCGGGTGGGTGCGCCCCGCGAGCGTCACCTGCCGCTCGGCCATCACCTCCAGCAGGGCCGACTGCACCTTCGCCGGAGCGCGGTTGATCTCGTCGGCCAGCAGGAAGTTGACGAACACCGGCCCGAGCTCGACGTCGAACCGCTCGGAGCTCGGGTGGTAGACGCGGATGCCGACGATGTCGCTGGGCACCAGGTCGGGCGTGAACTGGATGCGGGCGAACGTCCCGCCCACCACGGTGGCCAGCGTCGAGGCGGCCAGCGTCTTGGCGACTCCCGGGACGCCTTCGAGCAGGCAGTGTCCCCGGGCGAGCAGCGCCACCAGCAGCCGCTCGACCATGTGGTCCTGTCCGACGATCACCCGCCGGACCTCGCTCAGCGCCTCCCGCAGGGTGTCCAGCCGGGCCTCGCCCTCCTCCTGCTCCGTCACGCCCTCGCCGGGCTCGGGGTCACTGCGTTCATCGGCAACGGTCATGCTCGTTATTCAATCGTGACTCCGCCGGAGAATCCATTTCTCTCCCATTTGCCCGTCCCGGCGCGCGCCACACCCCCTGCCGCGCCCGTGTGTTTTCATGTGGGGGATGGTCACTCCGCTGCAGTACGGCGACCCGCCCCACGTGGGGCCGTTCGCGCTGCAGGCACGTCTGCGGACGGCCCCGGCCGGGCTCGTCTACCTGGGGCAGGCGCCGGACGGCCGGGTGGTGTCGCTGGCCGTCCTGTCCAGCGGCGCCGCCCTCGACGCCGCCGCCAGGGACCGGTTCGTCACCGCGATCAGGGACGCACAAGGCAGGACGGGCGTGCGCGCGTGGGGCGCATCGCTGGTGGACCGGATGCGTGGCCGGGTGCCCCCCGACACGCCTCCCGTCCTGGCGATGCAGGACGGGCCCGCGCCCTGGGTGGCCGTGCCGTACGTGGCGAACGGCCCGGGGGCCGAGCGGTTCCTCGACCCGGTGCCGGTGTCCGGCACGCTGACGGGGCGGCGGCACGGGCCCGACTTCGTGCACTACTGGCTGGGCGACCGCACCCCTGCGCTGCCCGCCCCGCCCGCGCCGCCCCCGCCGCCGGTGGCCGCCCGGCGCTCGGTCGTGCTCGCCTCGACGCTGCTGGCCACGCTGGTGCTGGCGCTGCTGCTGGTCGTCTCGATGCTGCTGTTCCGCGGCGAGGACGAGCAGGAGCCGCCCCGCCCGCTGCCGAACACGCAGTTCGTGCCCACCCCGCCGCCCGAGCCCGCCTCGCCCGAGCCGCAGCAGCCCACGCCCGGCCCGTCCGGCAGCGGCGAGGGCGGCGAGAGCCCCTGGCCCGACGACGTGTTCGGCGGACGCGGCCCGATCTGACGCGGACCCCTGCTCTGTGCCGGCCGCACCGGTGCGTCCTTCATGGCGGTGCGCTTTCCGGCCCTCACGCTGCCAAAGCGCCATCGCTGCGGGCAGGCGTGTCGATCGACCAAAAAGCCGCCCCAGATTTGTCGGCGCCGCGCAGCGCCCGCCGCTGCTTCCAAGGCCACCGGCGACGGCCGGCGGTGGGGTCCGGGGCGGTTCAGCGGGGGGAGACGAAGCCCGACTCGTAGGCGGCGACCACCGCCTGCGTGCGGTCACGGGCACCCAGTTTGGCCAGGACGTTGCCCACGTGGGTCTTGACCGTCTCCGTGCCGACGACGAGTTCGGCGGCGATCTCCGCGTTCGACAGGCCGCGTGCCATCAGCCGCAGCACGTCCCCTTCACGCGCGGTGAGCCGCTCCAGGCCGGGGACGGCGCGGGCGGCGCCGCGGGCCGCGACCAGCGACCGGATGGCGGCGGGGAACAGCAGCGACTCTCCCGCCGCTACCACCCGGATCGCCTGGACGAGCTCGTCCGCCCTCGCCCGCTTGAGCAGGAAGCCGCTCGCCCCGGCCCGCAGCGCCTCGTAGACGTAGTCGTCGTTCTCGAACGTCGTCACCACCACGACCTTGGGCCCGCCCCCGACGGCCGTGAGGGCCCGCGTCGCCTGAATGCCGTCCACCGCCGGCATGCGGACGTCCATCAGGACGACGTCGGGCCGGAGCGAGCGGGCCAGCGACACCGCCGCCGCACCGTCGGCCGCCTCGCCCACGACGCTCAGGCCGGGCTCGGACTCGATGATGATCCGCAGACCGGTGCGGATCAGGTCCTCGTCGTCGGCCAGCAGCACCCCGATGCTCGTGCTCATGTCCCCGTCCGCTCCTCGCCGTGGTCCTCGCCCGCGCTTGCCATGCGGGGATTCGGACGCCGGGCGGCGTCCGCGCCCGGAAGAGGGACATGTATCTCGACCCGCCACGTCCCACCGTCGCCTCCCGCCTCGACCCGTCCGCCGAGCAGTGTCACCCGCTCCCGGATGCCGTCCAGCCCGTGCCCCGCCGCGCCGGTCGCGCCGCCGCTCCCGCCGCGTCGGCGTGGTCCGGTGAGGCCGCGCCTGTGGTGCACCCGGACCTCGTTGCGCACGCACACCTCGAGGACGTGATCGCGCACAGCGGCGTCCACCTCGATCGGGCCGGTGCCGTGGCGGATCGCGTTGGTCACCGCCTCCTGCACGACGCGGTAGGCCTCCCGGGAGATCACGGGAGGGATCCCGGACAGCTCGCCCAGCCGCCGGGTGACCGGCCTGTCTCCGGGACCGGCGGCGTCGAGCAACGCGGGCAGGTCGTCGAGGGACGGTTCGGGCGAGGCCCGCCCTCCGCCCTCCCGCAGCACGCCGATCACGTGGTCGAGCTCGTCCAGCGCGCTCCTGGCGGAGGTCTCGATCGCCTCCAGCGCGGCCCGGGCGGCGGCGGGGTCCCGGTCGAGCACCCGCCCGGCCGCGGCGGCCTGCACGGTCACCACACTGAGGGCGTGGCCCACCGAGTCGTGCAACTCCCTGGCGAGCCGGTTGCGCACCGCGAGGCGGCGCGCGGCCTGCCGCGCCGACGCGAGCCGGTCGGCCGCGGACGGTCCCAGGAACACGGGGGCCAGACGGGCGAGCAGCGCCCCGGCACCGGCCGCGAGGAAGAGCAGGCAGACGAGGACGGCCAGCCCCGCGGGCGGACCCCACATCGTGGCCCAGCCGGCGCGGATCCCGGGGTCCACCAGTCCGAGGCGATCCCCGGCCAGCGGGAGGACCGCCAGCCAGACCGAGAACGGCACGATGGCCAGGGTCACCCCGCTCACCAGGCCGCCGACGGCCAGGTGCAGGGTGAACCACGCCGCGGTCCGGCGCCGTTCGGACCAGGTCCGCCGTACGGAGGACGGCGGGGTCTCGACGGCCGCGCCCAGCAACGTGCGGGCGGCGGCGACCTCGAAGGCCCGGACCGGCAGGAACAGCCCCGAGGCGGCCACCACCGGGAGCACCCCGATGAAGATCAACGGCTGCACCGACAGCAGCGGATCGCCGACCTCCGGCGCCGGGCGCCACAGCGCCGTCGCGACCGCTCCGGCCATCATGTAGGGCATGAGCAGCGCGCCGCCTACGATCAGGCAGGCCCACCTGCGGTAGGTGACGCTGTCGGCGAGCGGGGCGAGGACCTGGTTCACGTTCCGATGCTCCCGCAGTGACGGCGCATGCCGTGCCGTCCGGTCACGGCCTGTGGACGAGCACCCGCCACCCGTGCGCGGGCACGAGAGCCGGATCTCCGTCCGCGTCGTCCGCTCCGGGGGAGCTTTCCGCCCCGGCGCAGCTCTCGGCGACGGTCAGCCGGGAGACGTCCACGGGGAAGCGGTAGGCGTCGTCGCCGATGTTGAGCAGCGTGACGACCTCTCCCACCGGTCCCTCGCTGCGCAGCGCGAGGGCCGTGTTGGCGACGTGCTCGGCCTTCGTGCGCGCCCGGGCCAGCCAGGGATGCCGGCGGCGCAGCCCGATCAGCCGCCGGTGGAGCCGGTAGACCGGCAGGCCGTGCGGCGCGAGGTCGCCCGGGGCGTCCGGGAAGGCGGGCCGGATCGCGTCGTCGCCCCCGGCGCGTTCCTCCTTGACTCCGGCGAACGCCTGCTCGTCGCCGTAGTAGACGCTCGGCACCCCGCCCACGGCCAGCAGGACGGCCAGCGCGTGTCCCAGGTGCCGCGGATCGTCGATTCTGCTGGCCAGGCGGGTCACGTCGTGGTTGCCGACGAACGTCATCGGCGCGAACACCTCCAGCAGCCGGTCGTGCCGGTCGAGCGCCCAGGCGAGCTCGAAGAAGTTGCCGTCGTTGAGCGAGCTCCAGATGGCCTTCCACAGCTCGTACTGCGTCACCGAGTCGAGGCCGCCCTCGGTCACGTACGCCGCGTAGTCGCCGTGGATCACCTCGCCGGCGAACCAGGCGTCCGGGTGATCCCGCCGCACCCGCGTGACGGCCTCCCGCCAGAAGGCGAGCGGCACGGCGTACGCCGCGTCGAGCCGCCAGCCGGACGCGCCCCGGCCGAGCCAGTGGCTCATCACCCGTACGACGTGGTCGAGCACGGCGGGCTCCGCGTGGTTCAGCGCGACCAGCTGGTCGTGGCCCTCGAACACGGCGAAGCCGCCGGCGCCGTCACCCGGAAGGAACCAGCGCGCGGCGGGGGAGTCCGGCCCCTCCGCGAGCGCCCGGGCGAAGACCGGAAACCCCCTGCCCACGTGGTTGAACACCCCGTCGAGCAACACCCGCAGCCCGCGCCGCCGCGCCTGCTCCACCAGGTGGTCGAAGTCGTCGTCGTCCCCGAGCCGGGGATCGATCCGGAAGTGGTCCACCGTGTCGTACCCGTGCGTCCGCGACGCGAAGATCGGGCCCAGCTGGAGACCCGAGCAGCCGAGGCCGGCGGCGTAGTCGAGCCAGCTCTCCAGACGCCGCAGGCGGTGCCGGACCGGGGCTCCCTCGGGCGGCGCCGTCAGCGGAGCGCCGGTGAAGCCCAGGGGATAGACATGCCACCAGATCGCGTGGTCGCTCCATGTCGTCACAGCCGCTCCTCATCGTCGCCCGTCCGGTCACAGTGTCGTCGTCCCTGCCCCCTCCCGTGCGGCCGGCACCCCCGCGCCGGTGTCCCGCACGAAGGCGGGACGTCCCCGGCCGCAGGCGCGGCAGACGCCACGCGTGCGGTAGTGATAGCCGGCCGCCGCCGTTCCCATCGCCAGCCCCCAGGTGAGGAACCAGGGATAGATGACGTCGAACACCCAGGGGGAGACCCCCTCAAGTGACGGCTGCGCGAGGCCGAGGGCGACCGCGACGCGTTGTCCCGTGCCGAGGACGCCGACCGGGACCAGCATCACGCTCCCCACGGAGGCGGCGGTCAGCGGCATCCACCGCGGCATCCGCAGCGGCGGCCGCCAGGTCCTGGCGAAACCGAGCCCGAGCGCCATGCCGATCAGTGCCAGCACCCCGGTGTCGCCCAGCCCCGGCGTCCACAGGTGCACGTCCCCGAACGCGCGGGGGTCGGTGAGGCCGACCGTGCCCCCGAGGCCCCACTGCACCTTCAGCGCGCCGTACCCCGCGGCGAGCAGCACGGTCAGGTATCCGGCGCGGACGCTCAGCCTCTGCCACGTCTCCCGGCCCCCGCCGGCGGGAGAGGTGCGGCCCGCGTCGTCACGGCCTCCGTGGCCTGCCGCGCCGTTGTCCGCCGCGCCGTTGTCCGGCCGCCGGCCGCAGCGCGAGCAGGCGCCGCGCGCGCGGCGGCGACGCCGTACGGCGGTCACGAGGAGCGTCGTGCCGGCGGCCAGCGCGGCGGCACGGGCGGCGGCCATCGGCGGGTCGAAGCCCAGGTCGACGACGCCGCTCTCCCCGGTGACCGCCGCGATCCCCGCCATGATCCCGCCCACGATGTCGAAGGCGATCCCGCTCGCCCCGGCGCCGGCCAGCGCGAGGCCGGCCACCGCCGCGGCGGCGGTGGTGAGCGCGCCGGTGCGCGCGGGCGGGGACTCCCGGTGAAGATGTGTCGTTTCCATGACGTCCAGGCTCGCGGTCGCCTCCTCGCCGGACCTCCCCACCGGGCGGGACCCGCATCCCCCGCGCGGGGGAAATCCCCTTGAGCCTCACGTAGCGTGAGCTTTTACCGTCGGCGGCATGGAGATCATCGTTCATGACACGGCCACCGCGATGGCCGGCCTGCTGGCCGCCCCCCTCGCGGAACGGCCCGCCGCGCTCACCGGCATGCTCCGCCCGATGTGGGACGCCGTGCCCTGGATGCCCGTCGACGACGTCGTCGGCATGCATCACAAGGGCTCCGGCTTCCGCGTCGACCGCGACGACGAGCGGTACCTGCCCGCATTGCGGCGGATGCGCGAGGCGGGGGTGTGGGAGCAGGTCCGCGACGCGCTCACCGGCGCGTGGAAGCACCAGCGCGAGGCCGTGCCCGGCATCCGGCATCCCGAGACGCTGCAGGTCTACATCGTCCTCGGCGACCCCGACGCGGAGCACCTGGTGCGGCGCAACCACGGCTACCTCGGCATGAGCGGCAAGGGCCTGGTCTACCTCCTCGTCTGGCCGACGGAGGACAACCTCGGACGCCTCGGGCACTGCGCCGTCCACGAGCTCAACCACAACATCCGGTACTCGAACGTCGTCTGGGACCCCGCGACCGTCACCCTCGGCGAGCAGGTCGTCTCCGAGGGGCTCGCCGAGGCGTTCGTCCGCGAGCTGTACGGGCCGGAGGGTCTCGGTCCCTGGAGCACCTGCCTGGACGGGCCCGCGCTCGACGCGGCGTACGCCACGATCACCGAGGCCGTGAACCTGACCGGCATGCACAACTTCGCCGCGTACGTGCACGGGGACGCCACGGCGGAGGCGATGGGGCAGCCGCCCGTGGGCCTGCCCGACCACGCGGGCTACCCGGTCGGGCTGCGGATCGTCGACGCGCACCTCGCCGCCTCGGGGCTGACGGCCGCCGAGAGCACGACGGTGCCCCGTCAGGAGATCCTGGCCAACGCCGGACTGTCCGCCGCCCGCTAGGCTCGCTCGTCGGGTCCTGGTCAAACCGGTGCAAAGGGGGATGGAGCCGATGGGTGCCGGACAGGTCGTGCTCCTGCTCCTCGCGGCAGTGGCCGCCGGATGGGTGGACGCCGTCGTCGGCGGGGGAGGGCTGCTCCAACTGCCGGTGCTGCTCCTGGCCGGTCTCACGCCGGTCCAGGCGCTGGCGACGAACAAGTCCGCCGCCATCTTCGGCACGGGGTCGGCCGCCGTCACCTACGCGAGGAGGACGAAGCTCGACCGGGCGGTGGCCGTGCCGGCCGCGGCGCTGGCCGTGGCCTTCGCCGGACTCGGGGCCGCCTCGGCCGCCCTGCTCGACGCGGATGTGCTGAAGCCGCTGGTGATGGTCGTGCTGCTGGGGGTGGGGGCGTTCGTGACCCTGCGGCCGGGATTCGGCCGCCTGCCCCACCCGCACCTGCGTACGCGTACGCGGGCGCTGGCGGGAGTCGCGGTGGCGGGTGTCGGCATCGCCTACTACGACGGCATCGTCGGGCCGGGCACCGGCACCTTCCTGCTGATCGCGTTCACCTCGATCCTCGGGATGGACTTCGTCCACGCCTCCGCCACGGCGAAGGTCGTCAACACCGGCACCAACCTCGGCGCCCTCGTCGTCTTCGCCGTGCAGGGCCACGTGGTGTGGGCGCTCGGCCTGGCCATGGCGGTCTGCAACATCGCCGGGGCGCAGATCGGCGCGCGGATGGCGCTCAACCGCGGCGCGGGGTTCGTCCGCGTCGTCCTGCTGTGCGTGGTGGCCGCCCTGGTCGCCAAGCTCGGGTACGACCAGTTCCACAGTTCAGGCAGTCGATGAGATCGCACCTCGAGCGACACCAGCAAGTTCTCCCGCCCACACGGCGGCGCCCCTCCTCGCCCCAGCCTGCTACCACGCACGTGGCGCCGAAGGCAGAGGAACGGCCGCGGACCGCCACCGCAACCGGTCCCGCCGACCTGGTCGACCGCTTCCTCGCCACCGCCGCCACCGGACTCGCCACCGGCGTCTCCATGACCCCGACGGCGGCTGAACCCTCACCGCCCTGATCAGCAGGAACACCCTGTCGCCCGATCAGCCGGCCCGGCTGGTCGACACCGTCACCACCCTGCCTGGCGGCCTCGCCGCCCTCGTGCCCGCAGCTGCTGCAAGCGCACCAGCCCGCTTCGTGATCTCGCAGGACGACCAGGGCCCGCTGCTGAACTTCACCCCGCCCGGCCTGACGGTGCGTCCGCACCTGATGTCGACCGAGTCCTACCAGCGGCTCGGGGAACTGTTCGCCCTCGCCGCCGGCACCAGTGACGTCACCGCCGCCGACCTCGGTTTCGCCGAACTCGAACTCGACGCCGGCCGACCCGACCGCTCCGCACGCGATCCCCGGCAAGGGCTGGTCTCCGCCCCCGCCGCCGAGCAGCTCTGGCGGGCCCTCATGCGGGCGTGGCGGTTTTGAAGCCATCAGGGCCGGCACGGTGGCGAATCTCTTGCGGTCCTTTGGCCAAAAGCAATTCGCACGATGTGATGTAAATCGCAGAGCCGCGGTGTGTCATCTCCTTCTCGCCTTAGAACGTGCCTGGTGGGGCGTTGAGAAGGTAATGGGTGTCGCCGTCTAGATAACGGCAAGTGGTCATCTAGATGCGAAGTAGATCTTGACGTGTGATTGTCAGGCACGCATGATCCCGTTTGGTCTCTTTATTTCAGCTTTATAGAGGCGAGCGGTGCGCCGTGCCGCGCGCTTCGCTTTGCGTGCGGAGGGATTCGGCGTGCCGATTTCGCGTGCCCGGAAATTGCTGCCCGGCACAATTCGCGGCCGTTTTGTGCGGGCGTGGGTGGGGGCGGTGGTCGTCCTCGGTGTGTTCGTGGCCGGGGTCGGCGTGCCGGACGGATTGGTCACCCCGGCGAGTGCCGCGACCGAGACCCAGACGCAGCAGGAGCGCAGCGTCGAGGGCCGGCCGATTGTGGCGCCCACTCCCCATGTGAGGGGCGAGGAGGCGTTCCACCAGGCGAAGAAGCCGCCGGCGCCGGTGTGGCCGAAGGGCGGATCGGCCCGGGTGGATGTCGTGGCGGGCAAGGCTGCGGCCGTGCCGGGGTTGCCGGTGGCGGTGGCCGCCGCTGATGCGGCCGGGGCCACACCGAGTCCCTCGCCGAGCGCGTCGCCCTCCCCGGCACCCTCGTCCACGAGCAAGAAGCCGGCGTCCGCGCAGCGGGATGAGAAGTCGCCGAAGACCGAGCCGTCGCAGGAGCCGGTGCTGGAGTCTCCGGCGTCGGTGACGGTCAAGACGTTCGACAACACTGTGGCCCGCACGCTCGGCGGGGTCGGCATGGTGCTGCAGTTGACCCGTGCGGACGGCGGCGCCCGTCCCGCGTCGGCGAAGGTCACGGTGGACTACTCGTCGTTCCGGGGTGCGGGCTCGGGTGGTTTCGCCTCCCGGCTGACGCTGCTGCGGCTGCCGGCGTGTGTGCTGCAACAACCGCTGACGCTCGACTGTCGCAAGCAGGCGGCGGCGCAGCGGCGGGTGCTGCCGGTGGTCAACGACATCAAGACCGGTCATCTGACGGCCGAGGTCGAGGTCGCTCCCGCGGCAGGCGGCACGACGCCGGCCCCCGCCGGTAGCGCCGCAGGCAACAGCGTGCAGGCCACGCCCCCCGCTGCGGCCACGCCCGCTTCGAAGGCCTCGGCCGTCTCACCCGCAGCTGCCGCCGGTAGCACCGCTGATGCCTTCGTCTATGCCGTGGCGGCGTCGACCGCCGCCACGGCGCAGGGGTCGATGGCGGGTGATTTCGCCGCGTCGCCGTTGAAGCCGTCGGGGACGTGGCAGGCGGGTCAGGCCGGTGGTGCTTTTACCTACAGCTACCCGATCACCGCCCCGCCCGCCCCGTCCGGCGACGCCCCGCAGTTGGCGCTGCAGTACTCCTCGGCGGCGGTGGACTCGCTGACCTCGCAGACCAACAACCAGTCCGGCATTGCCGGGATGGGCTGGGAGCTGGAGGCCGGATTCATCGAGCGGTCGTTCGTGTCGTGTGCGGGGTACGCGAAGTCGGGCCGGATGGGGTACAACACCGCGCAGGCGGGGTGGCCGGACAAGTGCTGGCACTCGCCGTACTCCTCCGACCCGTCCGCTTCCAAGCTGACGATCTCGCTGGACGGCCACTCCACCGACATCGTCAAGGACGACACCGGTAAGTGGCGCACGGTTGAGGACTACGGCTGGAAGATCGAGCAGATCTCCTACAGCCCTGAGTCGGGGCAGGAGTGGTGGCGGATCACCACCCAGGACGGCACGGTCTACCGGTTCGGCTACACCGAGGACGCCTCGCTGCTGATGTCGTTCATCGGCGACGACGAGGGCGAGCCGTGTCATGAGTACTACCCTGAGCCGGGCAGCGGCGAGTCCACCGTCGAGCAGATCTGCGAGAAGCCCTGGCGCTGGGAACTGGACCAGGAGATCGACCCGAACGGCAACGCGATCGACTACTCCTACACCAAGGAAGACGACGCCTACTGCACCGGGGCGTCGGACTGGGGGTGTGACCCGGAATACGACAAGGCCGCCCACGTCAGCGAGGTGCGCTACGGCCACAACGTCAACGTCACCGGCTCGACCCCGACGGCGCGGATCGTGTTCACTACCACCGGGCGGGGGTCGGGCGGGATCACCGATGTGCCGACCTTCTGTGAGGACGGGGACTACGGGTACTGCCTGTTCAACCAGGGGCCGTCGTTCTACACCGAGCGGAAGCTGAGCTCGATCACCACCCAGACCTGGAACACCAAGACCAGCCCGGGCGCGTGGGAGGACGTCACCCGGTGGAACCTGTCGTACCAGTGGCTGACCGGTGACACCTGGAACGCCGAGGAGTACCCCATCCTGTGGCTGGACTCCATCCAGCAGACCGGCCTGGCCGGCGGCCACGGTACGTCGATCACGCTGCCGCCGACCACGTTCGATGCGACGTTCCTGGACAACGCCGTCAGCACCGGCCTGGACCCGGTGCGGTTCCCTCGCATCGGCGCGGTGAACAACGGGCTGGGTGGCCGCAGCGAGGTGGAATACGGCCAGCCCCACCCCTGCCCCAACCCCTGGCAGTACCCGCCGACCACCGGCTGGGACACCCGCGGGCTCGACTGCTACTTCGTCACCACCGACCAGGAGATCATCGACGGCACCTGGTACTACTACGGCGAGGTCTACGCCAAGTGGCTTGTCATGTCGGTCACCGACATCGACCTGGTCGGCGGGTCACCGGAGAAGGTGACCGGCTACTCCTACGGCGGCAACCCGGCCTGGGCGGTGCCGGACAACCCGCTGGCCGTGCGCCAGCCCTTCCGGAACAAGGACTACACCGAATGGCGTGGTTACGGCCAGGTGACCACGACCGTCGGCGGCGGCTCTTCCGGCTCCAGCACGAGTTCGGCGAAGTTCTTCCGCGGCATGTCCGGCCAGAACCTGACCGACTTCGACGGCAACAGCTTCTCCGACCGGATCGAGCTCAACGGACGCACCCTGCAGGAGCAGACCCGGGACAGCAACGGGGAGAACAGCTCCACCAGGTACGTGTACGCGGTGACCGCCACCGGTAACGCCCCCGGCACCCGCAAACCCTCCCGAGTGGACCAGACACGGAAGGTCTCGCGGGAGAAGAGCACCACCGGCTGGCGCTACACCGAGACCAAGACCGCCTACAACAGCGACGGGTTGCCGGTCACGGTCAACGAATACGGCGACACGAGCACGGCCTCCGACAACACCTGCACCGCGATCACCTACGCCCGCAACACCACGACCGGGTGGATGCTCAACTATCACGCATCGGAGGAGAAACACGCGGGTGACGACTGCGCCACCGGGGACCTGCTGAGCCGTACCGTCTACCTCTATGACGGGGCGGGCGACCCGTCAGCCAACACTCCCACGCGCGGGAACGTCACCGAGATCCGCGCCTACCGCACCGACACCGACTATGTCAGGTCCCTGTCGACCTTCGACAATTACGGCCGGCCGCTGACCACGACCGAACCGGTCGGCAAGACGGCTAAGCCGGAGGAAATCAAGAAGACCATCACCTCGTACGCTCCCGCCGTCGGCTGGCCGAGGGACGGGGTGAAGGTCACCAACCCGCTCGAGCACGAGGTGACCACCTGGTCCTCGCAGTACAACGGTCAGCCCGTAGGCATGGAGGACGCCAACGGCAATGCCGTCAACATCGACTACGACGTTCTAGGTCGCACGCTGCAGCTGTGGACCCCCGAGGCGCCCAAGCCTGCCGACGACGACAACGACCACAGCGACAACCCGCCTGCGGCGAAGGTCACCTACACCCTCACCTCCGGCCAGCCACCCCGGACCGGGGTCTCCCGCCTGCAGTCCGGCGCCCGCACCAGCACGGCCACGTACACCTCCACCTACACCTACAGCGACGGGTTCGGCCGCCAACGCGAGGTGCAGACCGCCTCCCCGGCAGGTGGCCGGATCGTGCAGGTCACCACCTACGACGGACGCGGGTTGACCGCGGCGACCTCCGCGCCGGTGCACAACGTCGGTGCGCCGGGATCGGGGCTGCTGAACCCCGCATGGAACACGGTTCCGCAGTGGTCCAAGCAGGAGTACGACGGGCTCGGCCGGGTCACCGCCCAGGTGGACATGAAGGCCGGCGAAACCGAGTACCGCCGAACGACCACCAACTACCTGGGCGCGGACAAGTACGAGGTGATCCCGCCGGTCGGCGGCAAGACCGTGTACTACACCGACGCCGCCGACCAGGTCACCAAGATCGAAGAATGGCTCACCGGCAACGACACCGGCCAGCAGGCTGCCGCAGCCGCCGGTCCGACGCCACCGACCTCATCGAAGGCCTCCTCCGCTGTCGCTGCCGGCACGAGCGAGCAGGCGGAGGCGACCGCGTCCCCGACGTCCGGTGCCGCCTCCGCTGCGGGTGCATCGGCCGCTGAGGTGCAGGCCGCGCGCGGCCGTGCGTCGGCGGAGGCGAAGCGGTCAGGCAAGGCGGTCGAGGTGGCGGCGCTGACCTCGGCTGTGAGCTCGACCGTGGCCAACCCGGACGGGTCGTTCACCACCTCGATCGGTACGCAGCCGGCCAGGATCAAGCAGGCCGGGAAGTGGGTGGCGATCGACACCACACTGGTGGACAAGGACGGCGCCCTGGAGCCCAAGGTCGGGCCCGCGGTGAAGGTGTCCACTGGTGGTGATGGGCCGTTCGCCACGATGGCCGATGAGGCGGGCAACTCGATCGCGCTGAGCTGGCCCAGGT